>JBLMZW010000230.1:0-6781 GCA_050259035.1 Chitinophagales bacterium
GAAAACCCCTTTGAACCAGTCGAATTACGTATGGCCCATAAGATCCTCAAAGACAACGGCTATGCACCGTACTGGATAGAATTAAATAAAAAAATTAATACGCTCAGGGATAAATTGGATAAAGAAATCGGCTACTTCAAAAAGTATACGCAGATTGTGTTCAGTGAGAAGCGGAGCGGTCTGACGATTTATCGCTATGAACAAAAAAAGAAAAACTTTTATGTTAAAAGCCGGGAACATTTGGAGGAAATTTCGCACAAGATATCAGACTATAATCTCCATTGTCCGGTTCCCTCGTTGGGGCGGTTCAATTTCGATATAGAAGCTGAGATGAACCGCATAGTTGAAGATGTTGAAAAACTAATCAAGGATCTAAACCAATAAAAAATCCCTCTGCATTATTTTGCAGAGGGACTGAATTTTCGCTAACACGGGTCCCAAGTAGGACCCTGAATTAGTTGCCATCGGACAACTCTACGTACGACCCCTGGCTTCCCGTCAGAACCCTTTATGCCAGTCAGACAACTCTTTGTACGCCCCCCCAGCAGATTCTAACTTAGCCGTATTATACCATAAAATATTTTAAGATGCAAATTGGCGAACCCAACTCGGAAGGTTCTTGTCCAGCCTTATTCAACCAATAACACTTGGACCTGGACCCCAACAGAAGCTGGAGATTACCCAGGTGGGAGTATGGGTCAAAGATGTGTCTTCAGGCGCGAGATATGATCAGTATATGATTGTAGACTATACCACTACCTGAGTTTAAAAATCCAAACAGCGTGGTATTTTAAAGTAAATCAACTAGCATTTAATATAAAAATTAGATTCACTGGTTTGGAATAGCTCATCTTATCCAACAGATTCTTCCCCTTATAAAATATGAAGCCTTAAATCGTTAAAATTTAAAAAGAGGAGTAAGTATTCCGGGATATATTAAAATATGGGGTAACAACAATCCTGAGAATAATGGTGGTAGAATTGATGGATCAATCGCATAAAAGGAACAATTACTTTTCTGCTGTTTTTTATGCCGGGTTAGCCCTTAAAGCTATCAATGCGCTGATAGAGTTTATTAGCGGTTTGCTTTTGATCTTTCTCAGTCATAATTGGCTTAACCGTCTAATATGGCTTATTGCACTTCCTGAGCTGAGGGAAGATCCACAGGATATTATAATGAATTACTTTATCAAGATTGGCCAAAACTTTTCTATCAGCTCTCAACATTCAGTTGGAATTTATATGCTCTTGCACGGCACCACCAAGCTAGCAGTGATATGGTTGCTTTGGACCAAGAAAATATGGGCATATCCGCTTGCTGTTGGCGTGTTTGGAGTGTTTATTGCCTACGAAATTTATAGCTATATTTACAGCCATTCTATACTTATGCTGCTAATCATCATCATTGATGCCGCAATAATTTTAATGATTATTTTAGAATACCAGCGCTTAAAAATGGAAAGATGAAGTGGGTGGCGCAGTGTGGAAATAAAGAGGATCATCAACTTAACAATGATAATATTGTTTCTAACCCTGGCTGCAGGTATCGGCGCGTTTATCTACAATACCATCAATAGTTATAAAATCAGTAATGATTTTGTGAAGGTACCGCTTCAGTTTAATCCCGATAACGCATCTTCGACTTATCAGATGAAGAATGTACAGGTCACCGTTTACGGAGGCTTTATAAAGGGTATGGTGAGCGGTAATGACAGTGCTAAAACCCTGCTCATCAGAGCCCTGTCACCACTGCCGGCTATAACCGTAAAAGGTAATAATACCGATACAGTATCAATTTTAATCGAGAATATAAACCCCGACTTTTACGTAAAGAGCCTGGCTGACAATAAATTACCGATCGCCCGGGTAACGCCAAATACAGTTAACCTAAATATTACTGTAGATAAAGGGCAGACGATTAAAGTTGACCCGGTTCCGCCAGCTGACAGCAATACGGGAGAATATAAATATATAATTCTTGGTGATAATCGGGATGGATATAATACCTTTGGGCAGATTATTCAGCAGGTAAATGGAGAAAATCCTGTCTTTGTCATTGATAACGGTGATCTGGTGTTTAGCGGCAAACCGAATCAGTATCGACTGTTTGACCAGATGGCCGCCCAGATTTCAACCACCTTATGCACCACTCCGGGTAATCATGATATTCGTGGCCATGGTCGCAGCATCTATACCATGCTCTATGGCCCAGACTACTATTCTTTCGATTTTGCCGGCAGTCATTTTGCTTTTCTGGACTCATCCCCCGGGTGGACCAGCAAGCAAGCGATCTCAGATGAACAATATAAATGGCTGGAAAGAGATTTAAAGAAAGCACAAGGGAAGATTATTTATGTCATTACCCACATACCGCCCTATGACCCAAGAAGCGGTGTAACCACCAATAAAGTACCTTACTACGTTAACAAGATGAAAAGCGGAGACAATTTGGTAGAACAGAAATTAGATAATTATTATGAAACCAAGGGAATGAATCATGCTTTCCAGGATCCACAGGAAGCCGCCAGGTTCGAAAATATTATGCGGACTTACCGGGTAAAGACCGTTTACCTGTCCCATATTCATAGTTATTTGGAATACACCAGGGACGGTGTACGTTATTTGATTTCCGGGGGGGCTGGCGCAGAGCTTCTGACCAAGAACAGCTATTACCACTACATGATTGCCAAAATTGGTGATGTAAATACTACCACGATGGTTGAACTCCCCTCACCAGCTAATGATTACCTAACCAGATATGTGGCAACAGCCCAACTCTTTGCTGTCGCTATGTATGAGGAAAATACAATTGCAGTAATACTCATTTTGGCCGGACTGGGATTCCTTCTGCTTTTATTGATTATTAAAATTTATCTGCGGAATCAGCAGCAGCTCAAGATTCTGGGGAAATGGCTGAGCGAAAGCGCCAAATTCGCTGCCAATCGGTATCGGGAGTTATTCCATAATAACCAGGCTGATTGACCAGGCATTAAGAACATTCGGATAATATAAGTAACTTTTGTGTTCCCCCGGACGGATGGTTTGGGGGAACTATCATTTAGAGGACTGCTTTTACGCGGCAGTATATGTGGGTTACATATTAACAAGTCGCTATCACGGACTGCCTTCTAAATGCTGTTCGAGTAATTATGCTATATAATAAATCCAACACCGGAATGTAATTATCGAGTTGCCAGCTAATTATTATCGGTGGTTTTATGACAGGCAAGACTGGTTATCATAATTTAAAGATTGGAACGGAGGTATGGCTATGTTAGTGGCGACTACCGAAAATATTGTGGGTTACAAAGTCAAAGAGGTCAAGGGGCAGGTCTTCGGGGTGGTTGTGCGCAGCCGCGGGCTGGGCGGAAACATTGTCGCCGGCCTTCGCAGTTTAATCGGTGGAGAGATTCATGAATATACCGCCTTGCTGGAAGATGCCAGGAAGCAGGCCACCGACAGGATGGTTGCCAACGCCCAGGCTATGGGGGCCAATGCCATAGTCATGATGCGCTTTGATTCCAGTGAAATTGGCCAGAGTATGAGCGAAATTGTGGCTTACGGAACAGCGGTTGTAGCTGAAAAAGAGGCTTAGATAGCATGAACGGCGGGCAAACCTTCATTTTCTTATTTTATGGCGGGCTATTGATTATAGCTTTGCTATCCTGGTTCCTATGGGATAAAAGATATCGCAAGCATGATAGCCAGGCTATACCTTCGGGTTTCAATAGGACCGACGAAGTATTTATCGACCCGGTAAATGGACATAAACAGAGAGTTTACTACAACCCGGATACCGGCGAGCGTTACTATGTTATTGAAAAGTAGGGGGTATCCTCGCACTTACGCGCCTTCGGGTGCTCACGATGACATTCACAGTTTTTTATCGGGCTACCGCCTCTGAAAAGTGGCGGTTATTTTTTTTCTTTCCCAAGTTGGTTTTAAGTACTTATACTACTGTTATAAGAGATAGACTGATAGTTAATTTGATTTATGCCTATTTTACAGAATGAAATATACATATTATCTATACAGGGGTAATTATATATAATAATATAGGATAAACACAAAATATAATGCATCAAAGCGTTTGTATAACCGATACTGGTTTTTAATACCTACTAATCTGCAGAGGAGAATATATCATGGCCTTTATACTCGACAATCATGATAAAGCAATTTTACGAGAATTACAGGAAGATGGTTCTATCTCCAATTTGGATTTATCAAAAAAGATTGGACTTTCACCATCAGCATGCCTGGCCAGGAAAAAAAACTTGTTGGAAAACGGAGTTATTAAAAAGTTCACTGCTATTGTTGATGAAAAGAAATTAGGGATGGAAACTCTGGCCTTTGTACTTATTAACCTGACACCTTTGAATAGAGAGACTATCCATTCATTTTTAGAGGATGTAAACCAACTGCCGCAGGTGCAAGAATGTTACACCCTTTCGGGAAGTCACGACTTCATGCTCAAAGTTGTGGCCAGAGACATGGAGAGTTATCGGGACTTTATTATTGATTATTTAATGCAGAACACCGCGATCAGCAGAGTTGAAACCAGTATGGTCATGGGTATAGAAAAGAGAACTGTCTATGTCCCCATAGATGAAGATTAGTGGAGTCTTGACGATGGAAGAAATAACCAGAGCATTAAAAGCTGCTTTCCCTCATACTATTCCGATTTTTACTGGGTTTATTTTTTTGGGTATTGCCTATGGAATCTTAATGAACAGCAAGGGCTATGGTTTCGGCTGGACTGTGTTAATGAGCTTTATTGTATTTGCCGGTTCTGCACAATACGTAGCCATTAGTTTGCTGACATCGGTTTTTAATCCGATATATGCATTGCTGTTAACATTAATGGTGAATGCGCGGCATTTATTTTACGGGATTTCAATGTTAGAGAAGTACCAAAATACCGGCAAATTCAGACCTTACCTTATCTTTGGCCTATGCGATGAAACATTCTCCATAATATGTTCAACCGAACCGCCGCCGGGAGTAGATAGAAAGTGGTTCATGTTTTTCGTAACAATGCTTGACCATGGTTATTGGGTACTCGGTTCAGCAATTGGCAGTCTCTTAGGCTATATGGTTTCATTTAACACCCGCGGTCTTGATTTCGTGTTAACGGCACTCTTTGTGGTAATATTCATCGGACAGTGGAAAACTCAAAAGAGCCACAGCCCGGCGGTTATCGGGGTGGGGTGTTCGATTATCTGTTTGGTTATTTTCGGATCAAGCAATTTTATAATTCCTTCTATGATTGCAATACTGGCGATATTGACGATATTTAGAAAGAAACTGGCAAAGGAGGGCCTGCAATGACTTTAACCCCGGTACAAACGCTGATTATTGTATTGATGGTGACCTTGGGCACAGTTATAACCAGGTTTTCACCTTTTATCCTGTTTTCCGGCAAAAAAGGGAATCATAAATACATTACCTATCTTGGAGAGGTTTTACCTTATTCTGCCATCGGCCTGCTGGTGGTATATTGCCTAAAAGGTGTCAGTTTGACGAAGTCGCCATTTGGGCTTCCGGAGGCAGTGGCGATAACCTGCATTGCCGTGCTGCATTACTGGAAAAACAATGCGCTTCTCAGTATTGGTGCGGGAACAGTGATTTATATGCTGCTGGTGCAAATTGTTTTTAAGTAATGGAGTTCTTTCAGTAAAGTCGATAAGCGACCTGGGAAGAATTAGTGGGGGAGGGACCAGGTATGAAAAAGGTACTTGGATTAGTAATATCCCACAGAAGACTCGGTAACAGTGAAATCTTAGTTAAAGAGATTATGGGCAGCATCCCAGAGGATTGTGACCGGGAATTAATACGCCTAACCGACCTAAGGATTGAGCCGTGCAGGGCTTGTTACCGGTGCCTGCAGCCTGATAACGCCTGCCCGGTCAAAGATGATTTCAATTTTGTAATCGAGAAAATCAAAACAGCAGATGCGCTTATTATTGGAGTGCCAGTCTATTTCCTGGGTCCGCATGGCTATTATAAGATGCTGGCGGATCGGCTGGTAGGGGCACAGAATAATGCCAAAGATACACAGGGGAAACCCTGTGTAATAGTAATGCCTTATGGCACCATAGGGTGGGAGGGGTACAGCAAAGCTGCCTCCATGGTTATGCCGAGACTGCTCAGAATGAGACTAGTTGATTGTTGGCAGGTACACGCTACACTGCCGGGAGAATCCCTGCTGAAGCCTGAAAATATAAGATATGCCCGGGCTTTGGGACGGGAACTCTTTAGTGGGCTTGAATATCATCCGGGAAGCAGGGAATGTTCCTTCTGTGGTTCTGACCTCTTCCGGCTGCTTCCTGAAAATCAAGTAGAGTGCCCCATTTGCGGCGCACGGGGCAGCTTGATAAATGATGGCATTCCCGATTTATCGAATTCAGACTACTGCCGATTTTCAGACCAAGAGATGGATGAACATTTTAAAGGGTGGCTGCTGGAAACGAAAAGGCGTTTTGCTGATGAAAAGGATCACTTAAGAAAGCTGCAGAAGGCCTACACAGACAAAAGTTGGTGGATCACACCGTAACGCGTTTTCCTCTGAAGGAACAATAAGTATCAGTTAATACCTGAAAGCGAGGGGATAATAATTATGTCCTATTTATTGAAGCCATTGCCAGCAGGTTCACTGTCCCTGCCAAACCGACTGATTATGCCGCCGATGGCCACCGGCAAAACCAAAGACGGTCTGGTGAACCAGGCCCTGCTCGATTATTACCAGGAGAAATCAAGCGGGGGCTATTTTTCGCTTATC
>JBLMZW010000231.1:0-15991 GCA_050259035.1 Chitinophagales bacterium
AAGGCCGCCGCCTGAGCTGGGGGGTTCCGATTTGTGTTATCCTGGGCACTTTAACGATTGCCCGGGGTTACCTGTTATGGAGTAATGTAATTACAATTATAGCCCTGGCTATTATGGTACAGTTCACGACTATCAACCAGCAGAAGAAGTGGTTGGCGATACCAGCGTTAACTGTTGCTATCATGCTGGTAGTCAAGACGTCGTTCCTGCTCTTTAACGAATTTACTCTGTATCGGGAAATGGTAGTGCTTTTTGAAGCTCTGATAACTGGAATCTTAGCTTTTGTATTCTTAGTAGTAAAACAGATTTCTATGGAACATAAACAGCTGCAGGATTTTAATTTCGAGGATTGTACCGCTTTTGTCATAATGGGGGCCGGATTAATAATTGGTTTGTCTGATATAAATTTATTTGGGCTATCTTTAACCGGCATAGCCTGCCGGCTCGGTATTCTGATGGCAGCCATCCTCTGGGGAACCGGTGCCGGAACTATAGTGGGAGTGGCGAGTGGAATTCTCCCATCCCTGAATTCGATCTCAATGCCCCGCATGGTGTTAATATACGCTGTTTCCGGGCTTCTAGCGGGTCTCTTCAGAGGTTTCGGCCGCCTTGGCAGTGTAGTGGGGTTTATTTTGGGCAGTGTTTTGTTGTCTGTTTTTATGACCAGCAGCCATCAAGCCTTATTGGGGTTATGGGAAAGCGGTATTGCCATAGGTCTGTTTTTCCTGATCCCGGAAAGGATTAAAGAGATGGTGTTAACCGAATCCAAAGAACCAGGTTCTAATATGGATACCCATGTCAAGGAAATGACAGCTGAACGGATGAACCAGCTAGCCAAGGTTTTTGAAGAAATATCAATGACCTTTGCCGGAGGTGAGCAGCCGGCAGAGTCTCCAGCTGAACCGAATGCAGTGGGAAAAGTATTTCAAAATATAACCGAAGGATTTTGTCAAAAGTGCGGATCTTATGAAACCTGTTGGGAGAGAGAATTTTATAAGACCTACCGGGAATTCTTCAATCTCTTTAGCATCGCGGAACTCAAGGGGTCGCTTGACTACGACGAGGTCGCTTCTGAAGTTAGAAAGAGGTGTATTCGTCCCCGGGAATTGGTCACAGCGATCAATGGGGTTCTGGAATCGGCCCGGGTAAGTGAATACTGGGAAGTAAAAATAAATGAATCTAAGGATTTGCTATCCCACCAGATGAAGGGAATCAGCGGGTTGATTAGAAAACTGGCGGGAGAGATTAATCTGGATTTGATGGTGGATAAGGAATTGCAGGCGAATCTGACCAGGGAATGCCGGGAAATGATGATTCCCATTCGTGAAATAACCCCGATTACAGGAGGCAATGATCTGGTTTTCATGAAAGTAACTGCCGACGCTTGCATGGATAGAGAGACTTGCGATGTAATGCTGGCCCCGTGCATTTCAACCGTAATGGGAACCCGTTATGAGGTAAGTCAAAGGCAGTGTCCCCGATCCTCCAGGGGTAAGTGTGAATTTGTTCTGGCCCGGGCTTTTAATTATCGAATAAATACTGGAATAGCCCAGTTGGCCAAGGCCGATGTTTCGGGAGATAGTTTTAATGTAGTCACCCTGAAAGATGGCAGGGAATTAATAGTATTAAGTGATGGTATGGGCATAGGTAAAAGGGCCGCCCAGGAAAGCAAAGCGACCGTAAACCTTTTAGAGGAACTACTGAATACCGGATTTGGAGAAGAATTGGCGCTGCAGACCATTAATTCAGTTTTATTGCTCCGAAATAATCAGGATAGCTTTGCCACTGTGGATCTGGCGATGATCAATTTATATTCTGGTGAAGTCGAATTTGTTAAGATTGGGGCTTCTCCTTCTTTTCTTAAGAGAGGCAGCCGGATAGGTGTGATCAGCGCTAATAGCCTGCCAATTGGCGTTCTGGAGGATTTGGAGATTCCCTCTGAGAAGAGAAACCTGGTACCTGGTGATATGCTGGTCATTGTCAGTGATGGAGTTTTAGAACCGGATAAAACAGTAGGGGAACGGGAAGCATGGTTACAAAGGCTTCTCAGCCAGACTCGAGAGGAGGATCCTCACCGCCTGGCAGAAATAATTATCAACCATAGTCTGAATATGGCCCGCGGTAAGCCCCGGGATGACATGACAGTAATTTGTGCCCGGGTCGAAGTGAATTAGAGGCATCTAAACTAAATCAATAGGCATCAATTCTATATCATACGATACCGGCAGTCTATAATGTCTGATTAGAATCCGTTCTCTATTTCCCTTTCTGACTTCCTCACTTTTGATTCACTCACAATTCTGAGATAATCTTAATAGAGTATGAAAATACACCGGAGGAACAGTGCTTAATAAAGTATGGCAGTTTATGGTTCATAACGAGATGATTCTGCCAGGGGAATCAGTCGTTGTAGGTGTTTCCGGGGGTCCGGATTCGGTTGCCCTGTTGCATTTTCTTTTACAGCTAAAAAAGCAGGGAAATTATGAAGTCTTTGCTGCCCACCTTAATCACGGTCTTAGAGAAGAAGCTTTATTAGACCAAGAATTGGTTGAAGGCTTATGCCGGAAATGGGATGTTCCTTTCCGGATGGATAAAAGTAATATAAAGGAGATTGCCAGAACCAGCGGTCAGTCAATCGAACAAGTGGGAAGAGAAGTCCGATATCGTTTCCTGCATCAGACAGCCGAGGAATTTGGCGCGGTCAAAATAGCCGTAGCTCATCATCGGCAAGATCAGGCTGAGACGTTGTTAATGAGATTAATACAGGGAACCGGACCCCGTGGGTTGCAGGCCATGTTACCGAGGCGCAGCCAAATCATCCGCCCCTTTCTTTGTCTTGACCGGAACGAGATTGATAAATATCTAAAAGAAAATCATATCGATTACCGTATTGATTCCTCCAACTTTGATAAAAATTATTTAAGGAATCGTATTCGGCTTGATCTTCTTCCGCTGTTGGAAGAACGGTTCAACCCTCGAATAGTTGACGGCCTGTGCCGGCTAGCGGATTTAGCGGCGGAAGAGAATCTTTATTGGGAAAGCGAAATAGAAAAGGTTATTAACCAGGTAGCTAATAGCAATTCAAGTACTGTAAATGTAAATATAGATAAATTAAAAAGTCTGCACCCCGTTTTAGGCTATCGTCTTATTCAGAAGGTATTGTATAAATCCGGTGCCGAGCGTTTGTCTCACAACGATCTGGATCGAGTTATGAAATTAACTGGCACTGCTGCGTCAGGACGCAGAGTTAAAGTATCGGGAGGCTTATTGGTTACTCGAAGTTTTAATAATCTGGAGATTGGTCAGCCAAGAACTCAGCCAGATTTTTGCTACCAACTTCAGATTCCGGGTGAGGTCTATGTAGCTGAAATGTCAGCCGTGATTAAAACACGGATCGTGAAGGAAATCCAAACCCCCGGCAAGAATATAGTTTATTTGGATTGGGATCAGGTGCAAAAACCTTTATACATTAGATCCAGAAGAACTGGTGATCATCTAAATCCTGTGGGTATGACAGGTTCAAAGAAGGTAAAGGATATTCTGATCGAGGCCCGGGTCCCGGCTTCCCAACGTGGTGGAATAGGTATCCTGGCCTCGGACAGCGAAATATACTGGGTAGTTGGCATTAAACTGGACGGACATGCCCTGGTTACATCAAGGACTACGGAGTCTCTTGAAGTAAGCGTTCGGCAAGAACCGGCCGTAATTGCCAAGGAAATTTGAATTATGCTACAATATGACATACTGAAAAGAGGGGGGGGCGTTATTTATGGAAAAAACCCTTAAAAACATTGCCATATACGCCTTAATTGTTCTTCTTGCCCTTTTTGCTGTTAAAATGACGTCTTCTCCAAAAGCTGAGAAGATTTCACTCGATTATAACACCTTCTATCAGGAGGTTACGCGTAACCACGTGGAAAAGGTTACTGTAACTCCTAATGGAGATGTTTATGAAATAGAAGGGAAATTCAAGAAGAGTTATAAAAACGGTAAAGAATTTACCAGTACCGCTTTAAAAGAAGAGAATCTTACCCCGTTTCTGCGCAGTCATAATGTAAAAGTGGAGCCGAAGCCGGAAGAAGGAGCCCCATGGTGGACCGGGCTATTAACTACTGTTCTTCCTATTCTTTTGCTGGTAGGGTTTCTCTTGCTGCTCATGCAGCAAACTCAGGGCGGGGGCAACAAGGTAATGCAGTTCGGCCGCAGCCGGGCGAGAATGATGGCCCCCGAGAATGTCAAGGTGACTTTTAATGATGTTGCCGGGGCTGACGAGGCAAAAGAGGAACTGCAGGAGGTCATTGAATTTTTAAAGAACCCGGCCAAATTCTTGCAGATTGGGGCCCGCATCCCTCGCGGAGTTTTATTGTTTGGAGCCCCAGGTACAGGAAAAACCTTAATGGCTAAAGCTGTGGCGGGAGAAGCAGGGGTTCCGTTCTTCTCGATTAGCGGCAGCGATTTCGTTGAAATGTTCGTTGGTGTCGGCGCGGCCCGGGTTCGAGATTTGTTTGAGCAGGCCAAGAAAAATTCTCCCTGTATAGTATTTATTGATGAGATTGACGCCGTTGGCCGCCACCGGGGTGCTGGCCTGGGCGGCGGACACGATGAGAGAGAACAAACTCTAAATCAGTTGCTGGTTGAGATGGATGGGTTCAGTACCAGTGAATCCATCATAGTCATTGCGGCCACTAACCGGCCGGATATTCTTGACCCCGCTTTACTGCGTCCCGGACGTTTTGACCGGCATGTAGTCATCTCCAAACCCGATGTTAAAGGACGCAAAGCGATTCTAGAAGTTCATGTGAAGAACAAGCCCTTGGAGCCTGATGTTGAATTGGATGTTCTGGCGAAAAGAACTCCCGGGTTTACTGGTGCTGACCTGGCTAATACCGTTAATGAAGGTGCTTTACTGGCGGCCCGAAGAAACAAGAAATCCGTTGGCATGAAAGAGATGGAAGAAGCAATAGAACGGGTTATTGCGGGCCCGGAAAAGAAAAGCCGGGTTATTTCCGAGCGGGAAAAGAAACTGGTGGCCTATCACGAAGCTGGTCATGCCGTGGTGGGGTACAACCTGGATAATACCGATAAGGTTCATAAAATATCCATTATTCCACGTGGAATGGCCGGCGGTTATACCATGCTGCTGCCGGAAGAGGATCGTAATTATGCCACTCGAACCGGGCTGTTGGATGAAGTTATCATGCTTCTGGGCGGCCGGGTAGCGGAGAACCTGGTTCTGGAAGAGATTAGTACCGGAGCTCAAAATGACCTGGAAAGAGCAACTGAAATAGTAAGAAAGATGATTACTGAATATGGAATGTCAGAAAAACTGGGACCCTTAACCTTCGGACACAAGAATGAAGAGGTCTTCCTGGGTAAGGATATATCCCGGGATCGTAACTATTCGGACGCTATAGCCTATGCCATTGATCAGGAAGCGCGCACTTTCATTGAAGACTGTTATAACAAAGCCAACGAAATTCTAGAGAATAATATGGATAAACTAAACCTGGTGGCAGAGAAATTAATGGAGCTAGAGGTACTTGAAGGTGACGAATTCCAGGAAATTATGAATGGGGACTCCGTTGCTGCCGAAAAAAGTGAAGAAATAGTGGGGGAAGCCTGATTGGAACAATCTTTTGTTATGGTAAAACCAGACGGGGTGGAAAGAGGATTGATCGGGGAAATCATCTCGCGGATTGAGGCCAAAGGCCTGCGTCTGGTTGCACTTAAAATTATGAAGATCGAAAAAGACCTGGCTCGTGAACATTATATAGAACACGCAGATAAGCCATTCTACGGAGAATTAGTGGGGTTTATTACTTCTGCCCCGGTGGTAGCTATGGTGTGGTCGGGGCCGGGAGCTGTGAAAGCAATACGAACAGTTATGGGTACTACCGATCCTTTAACCGCAACGCCCGGAACTATTCGCGGCGATTTTGGAATACGTGTATCTCACAATCTGGTACATGGGTCAGATTCACCGGAAGCTGCATCAAGAGAAATTGGACTATTTTTTAGTCCAGATGAACTAGTTAATTACGAAAGGCAAATCGACTCCTGGATCTGATGAGGTTATCCCTGGTTTGGGGGATGTGGTGGATTTTCTCATTAGGGGGGCCAAAATGAAAAGTGATATTGAAATAGCCCAGGATGCCAAATTAGAAAGAATCGAGACCATTGCTTCCAAAGCGGGAGTAAGAGAAGATGAATATGAGCCCTATGGGCATTATAAGGCCAAAGTATCCCTATCTCTGCTTCAACGTCTGAAAGATTCCAAATCCGGCAAAATGGTTCTGGTAACCGCAATAACTCCTACGGCTGCCGGCGAAGGAAAAACTACCATAACAATTGGCCTGGGACAGTCCCTGAATAAGCTGGGAAAGAAAACCATAACCGCGGTTAGAGAACCCAGTATGGGACCTTGTTTCGGAGTAAAAGGCGGGGCTACCGGAGGCGGATTTGCTCAAGTAGTGCCTATGGAAGACATTAATCTGCATTTTACTGGTGATATACACGCCGTAAGTACCGCCCACAATCTACTGGCAGATCTTATAGATAACAGCTTGTATTTCGGCAACCCGTGCCGTATGGCCTCCAATCGAATAACTTGGCCTCGAGTGGTTGACTTGAATGATCGTTTCCTGCGGCGAGTGGTGGTAGGACTCGGCGGACCGGCCAACGGTATTCCTTTAGAAACCAGTTTTGATATAACGGTTGCATCGGAAATTATGGCCTGTTTGTGCCTCTCCCGTGATTTGACTGATTTAAAAGAACGCTTAAAAAAGATTATCGTTGCCTATACCGAGGATGGCAATCCAGTAACAGCCGAGGATATTGGGGCAGTTGGCTCCATGACCGTTCTTTTGAAAGATGCAATTAAACCTAATCTGGTTCAGACTCTGGAAAACAATCCGGCCCTGATACATGGAGGCCCCTTTGCCAATATCGCTCACGGATGTTCCAGTATCGTGGCAACAGAGATGGGATTAAAACTGGGCGATTACCTGGTAACTGAGGCGGGGTTTGGTGCTGACCTGGGTGCGGAAAAATTCCTCAATTTGAAATGCCGTTTGCTGCAAAAAGGACCGGATGTCGTTGTTTTAGTGGCATCAGTCCGAGCCTTAAAATTGCATGGTGGAGTGCCCAAAAGCCAGTTAGGTCAAGAAGATATCAAAGCAGTGAGTAGAGGGTTAGCTAATCTTAAGAAACATCTGGAGAACATCAAGAAATTTGGTGTTCCGCCGGTGGTGGCATTGAATCGTTTTCCCGATGACTCCGATGCGGAAATTGATCAGGTAAAAAATCTTTGCGGGAAAATGGGTGTCCGTTTCGCTCTAGCTACCGTCTGGGCTGATGGTGGCGAAGGCGGTCTCGATTTAGCCCAACAGGTAATCGCAGCATCTGAAGAGCCTTCCGAATTTCATTATCTTTATTCTCTCGATGAGCCAATGACATCGAAAATTGAGAAAATCGCCACTGAAATATATGGGGCCAGTGGGGTAAATTATTCCGCCGCAGCACGTAAATCCCTGGACGAGATTGAAAACCTCGGTTACGGGGGGCTTCCGGTTTGCGTTGCTAAGACTCAATATTCTTTAAGTGACGACCCCACTTTGTTAGGCTATCCTGAAGGCTTTGTGGTAAATGTCAGAGATATAAGACTTTCGGCCGGAGCCGGATTCGTTGTGCCTTTAATGGGTAATATTCTGACTATGCCTGGACTGCCGAGAAATCCAGCCGCTTATAAAATAGATATTGACGAAAATAACCGAATTTCAGGACTATTTTAGGGATTTTTCTCCTGTTTTTTCTTGAATGAATGTATACAATATATTAATGTGATATGAACCTGTTTGAAGGTGATCTTTTTTGAAACGTATTGAATTAATCTTAAAAGATCCAAGCTTCATAGATTATATTAACCGAAACACCCTTTCTGACCAGGAACACCGCTATTGTAAACATGATTTGGCCCACATGATCGACGTGGCCCGAATTACGTATATCTTAATTTTGGAGCAACAGAGTATCGGTAACTACATAACCACCGGCAGTCTGTCCGGCAAGATGGCGGCCCGGGAAACTATTTACGCTGCCGGACTTCTTCACGATATAGGCAAATGGAAAGAATATATGACCGGAGAGGATCATGCCGCATTTGGTGCTAGATTGGCCCGGGAAATGCTGCCCCGGTTATTTTTTAACGATAACGAAATTGATGTTATATCACAGGCCATTTTTGAACATCGCAACATCAGTAAGGATATGAGCTTTCTGGGAGAAAAATTACACCGTGCCGATAATTTGTCCCGGGTTTGTTCTCAATGTACGGAAAGCACCAATTGCCTAAAATACCAGAATAAAGAAATAGGTACACATTTGTTGGTTTACTAACCGGGTTCCCGGAATATATAAAAGGAGAGGCTTGGTTGTCGGGTTTTAACCGCAAGGATTAAAACGAGTTCCGGGCTTTTTTATGAGAGGACATAGAGTAATCAGCATTGAAAACCGCAAAGATGCGGAGCGATTTTTAAAGGAAATAGGCTCCGACGAAATGGGAATCAAACTCATGATTCCCAAAGCTGTTTTTAGAGCAGTTAAGATCCACGATATTCCTTCTCGAACTGCCAATATTATTAAACAGGAGATGCTTTCCAAAGGTGGGGAAGCGGCAGTAAAAAGGGATACCGTTGGCGGGCAGGGCCAAACCGATGTATTGTTGCTTGGCACTTTAAAGCAATATCATATGCTGATAGATAAGCTTAAAATGCAGCCGTTCGGGTTAAGAAGACTGGCCGACGAACTTTATCAGGTTTTAATGTCCATGGAAACGGATCAAGGCAACGAAATAAACCTTAGCCCAAACAATCTAATGGAACTGAAATCAAAAACCCTGGTGATGGGCATTTTGAATGTCACCCCGGACAGTTTTTCTGATGGCGGGCGATACGCTGATAGTGTCAGAGCCGCAGAAAGAATATGTGAGATGGTGGATGAAGGGGCTGACATTATCGATATAGGCGGTTTTTCTACCAGACCAGGAGCTGCTCCGGTAGAAATAGAAGAGGAAACTAGAAGAGTCCTCTCAGTCTTAAAAGCCCTGGGAGGAAAATGCCCGGTACCGATATCAGTAGACACCTTTCGGGAGCCGGTAGCCAGAGCCGCACTTGAGCAAGGTGCCAGCGTCATAAATGATGAGGGAGGACTAAAAGTTGATCCTGCCATGGCCGGCTTAGCTGCCCGGGCCGGATGCCCGGTAATAATAATGCATAGCCGCCTGGGTGGCGACTATCACGATTTAATAGCAGAGATTCTATCTGATTTAAGAGAAAGCATAATGATCGGTATGGAAGCGGGAATCGATGAAAAAAATATTATAATAGACCCGGGAATAGGTTTCGGTAAGACTGTGGATGAAAACCTGATGATGCTAAAGTGCCTCAATGAATTCAGAGTACTGGGGCGGCCAATTTTAATAGGAGCTTCACGTAAAAGCTTCATCGGCAAGGTCTTAGATACTCCCCCGGAGGACAGGCTGGAGGGTTCTTTAGCGGCTGCGGTGGTTGGAGTCCTGCGCGGAGCTTCGATCATCAGGGCTCATGATGTTAAAGCAACCAGGCGGGCTGTTGATGTTGCCAACGCCATAGTGAGGGGTCAACTTGGATAGAATCATTTTACAGGGATTAAAATTCGAAGGGCGGCATGGGGTGTTTTCTATAGAAAAGGAAAAGCCCCAGGTTTTTATTATCGATTTATTTATCAATTGTGATCTTAGAACAGCGGGCAGGACAGATAATCTTGCCGATACTTTAGACTACGCCGAAGTGTATGCCGAGGTCGGCAGGATAGTACAGGAAAAAAGTTTCAACTTGCTGGAAGCTTTGGCCCAGGCAATTGCTGATCGTATACTTGGTTTTGAGATGGTAAAGAAGGTTAAAGTTATAGTCAAGAAACCCAACCCCCCGATTGAAGGGGTTTTTGATTTTTTTGCGGCGGAGATTGAAAGAGAATGACTACCACATATATCAGTCTGGGGAGCAATATGGGCAATAGGGAGGTTAACCTGGATCGGGCCAGGCATTTTTTGGGCCAACTGCCTGGAACCAAAATGGTAAAAACGTCTCGAGAGATGTGTACCAAACCATGGGGTAAAACTGACCAGGAAGATTTTCTTAACCAGGTGGTAGTCCTGGAGACCGAATTTAATCCATATGAATTCCTGAACCAGCTATTAAATATAGAAAGAATTATGGGGCGAGAGCGATTAGAAAAATGGGGTCCCAGGAATATTGATTTAGACATTTTATTATATGGAGATGAGGTAATAAACGAACCAATTCTGACAGTGCCCCATCCTTTTCTTTGCTCACGAGATTTTATATTAAAGTTATTACTGGAGTTAAATCCTGACCTGGTTCTCCCCGGGGGAGAAAAAATCAAGACCGTTTGGGATAAGCTGGATAAGCTAAAAAATAGTAAACCAACCTTTGCTTAACATGAGTTAAACTATAACATTTAGGAGGAGATTTAAGGATTTTGTCGAAAATTATATAATCAATTTCATTAATTAAAGGTTTTATCGGATAAGCTAAAATAGTTTAAATATTAAGAAAAATTGAGAAAAACATATTCACTAGAACAGTAAATAATATGCTAAAATATAAAAACGAAATAAGTTGTACGGTAAATAAGGTTATTCTCGCGCCAACTCCTGAGTTAACCGCTTGTAGCCTTGGGGACCAAGACGGAAAATAAGAACATCGACCGGACGGATAGGCCGATTGTTCTACTAGGAGGTTTTCCAACTGAGTACGATTGGTATCGTTGGAGCGGGAGTTGTGGGTACGGCCATGGGTGTTATCTTATCCGCCAGGGGTTATGAGGTTACGGGGATTTATGATTTAAACACCGAACCTACTGAGAAGCTGGCTGAGAGGATTAAAACCCGCGTATGTTTAACTCCACAAGAGGTTTCCCGCTCAGCGGAGATTTTGTTTATTACCACATCCGACTCGTCTATAGCCGATGTGGTAGATGTTATTGCACGAGAAAATGGTTTTTACGAGGGGCAACTAGTAGTACACATGAGCGGTGCTCTGAGTTCAAAAGTATTAGAATCCGCTAAAGCCCAGGGAGCTTTAACGGTGTCTATCCATCCCATGCAGTCCTTTGCTAATGTTGACCGGGCTATCACTAATCTGCCCGGCTCGGTTTTTAGTATTGAGGGAGATAGGGATGGTTATTCCTATGCCTGTCAACTGGTTAATAATCTCGGGGGGGATTATTTCTTTATTGATGAGAAGGCCAAGCCTCTTTACCACGCGGGAGCATGTATAGTCTCTAACTATCTGGTTACCATCGTGGATGTTGGTTTGCAGCTTTTAGAGTCAATTGGGATTCAGCGAGATATAGCCTTAAAAGCATTTCTTCCATTAATCAAGGGGACGGTTAGGAATATTGAAAAAATAGGGGTGCCACAGGCTCTTACCGGGCCAATTTCCCGAGGCGACTTGATGACGGTCCTTAAACACCTGGAATGTCTGGCGGAGAAAACTCCTCAATTGATGGAGATTTATAGCTGGCTGGGTTATTTTACGGCTGAGGTAGCCGGAACCAAAGGAACAATTGACCGCAAGGCGGTCGATGCCTTTAAACACTTGTTTGTTCAGGAAATGCTGAGTAAAAGTTCTATTAGGGCTGGGGGTGAATGATTTGGCCCGTGTTACTACAGCAACATTAAAAGACAAAAAATTAAAAAATGAAAAGATCACTGTTCTAACAGCTTACGATTATTCAACAGCAATGATGGAGGACGAGGCAGGAATCGATGTTCTCCTGGTTGGAGACAGTCTGGGAATGGTTATTCTGGGTTACGAAAATACTCTGGCAGTAACAATGGAAGATATGATCCACCACACCAAAGCGGTTACCAGAGGATGTAAAAACGCTATGGTGGTAGGGGACATGCCATTTCTTTCGTACCATGTTTCAATTCCGGAATCAGTTAAAAATGCTGGCCGCTTTTTACAGGAAGCGGGAGCCCATGCAGTTAAACTGGAAGGTGGGCGGGAGCGAGTAGAAACCATAAAGGCGATTCTTGATGCCGAAATCCCGGTAATGGGTCATATTGGCCTTACCCCTCAATCAGTGCAAAAGATGGGGGGGTTTAAGGTTCAGGGGCGAGATGTCGAGACCGCCAAACGATTGATTGAGGATGCTATTGCCCTGGACAAGGCCGGAGTTTTCTCTATGGTCTTGGAAGGAGTCCCGGCTGCGCTGGCCGAGAAGATAACCCAGGAAGTATCGGTTCCAACCATAGGAATAGGAGCAGGTGCCGGCTGCGATGGGCAAGTTTTAGTAGTTAATGATATGCTGGGTATGTACGGTGGGCATATCCCCAAGTTTGTTAAGAAATTCGGGGACTTGCACCCGATTATCCTTGAAAGCTTTAAGGCTTATCGGGATGAGGTCATGAAGGGTACTTTTCCGGCGGAGGAACACACCTATTGTATGAAGGAAGAGGTTTTAGATAAACTTTATGGCAACCGATAAGAGCCGACGAGTTTGTCTATGAGAGCGATCTATTAGGGGTAGTATTCGACGGGGATCAAACTCAGGGGGGGAAGATGATGGATGTAATTCAGAGCCCAGCAATCATGCAGGAATGGAGTAAAAATCGCCGCGCTGAAGGTTTTAAGCTGGGCCTGGTTCCTACTATGGGTTTTCTTCACGAAGGTCACTTGAGTCTCGTAAAAAAGGCTGTTGAACTTTGTGATAAAGTCATAGTAAGCATTTTTGTGAATCCGATTCAGTTTGGCCAAGGTGAAGACTTTGAACAATATCCGCGGGATTTATCCAGGGATTTAGGTTTATTAGAAAGGGAAGGAGTTGATATTGTTTTTGCCCCGACGGCGAGGGAAATGTATCCGGTGAAATTCGGTACATTTGTTGAAAGCTTTGGGTTGGAGGACAAGTTGTGCGGTAAATCCAGACCCGGGCATTTCAGGGGGGTTACAACCGTCGTAAGCAAGTTATTCAATATTTGCTTACCTGATGTGGCCGTTTTCGGGCAAAAAGATGCGCAGCAGGTCATGATAATTGAAAAAATGGTGAGGGATTTGAATTTTCCTGTGGAGATTGTTAGGGGGGCAATCGTACGCGAGGGGGGAGGTTTGGCCATGAGTTCGCGCAATTCCTATCTTACACCTGAGGATAGGGAGAACGCGACCGTGCTCAACAAAAGCCTCTTAATGGCTGAACGGATGATCCATGAGGGGATGCGAGATCCAGCCAAGGTGAAAGAGGCAATTGTTAACATGATTGGCCAGACACCGGGTACCAGGATTGATTATGTTGATATTTTGAGTGCCGAGGATCTTAGCGATTTACAGGATATCAGCGGAAAAACATTAATAGCCCTGGCAGTTCATTTTAGCGGTGCCCGTTTAATTGACAACCTGGTTGTGGAGGTGTGACAGTGTATCGCACGATGATGAAATCCAAAATACATCGGGCTACGGTAACTGAAGCAGACTTAAACTATGTTGGAAGTATTACTATTGACCCGGTGTTGATGGAAGCGGCTGATATTTATCTGAACGAGAAGGTTCAGATTGTTAATAATAATAATGGTGAAAGATTTGAAACCTACGTTATTGAAGGGGAGAGGAACTCTGGTACTATTTGTCTGAACGGTGCAGCGGCTCGTCGAGTGCAACCGGGAGATATTATAATTATTATTACCTATGCGGTTATGGAAGAAGAGGAAGCCAGAGATCATCACCCGGTTCTGGTATTTGTAGACCAGGAAAATAAGATCACCCGGATAGAACGAAATAGACAGGGGTAGTGAGGAAAGTTAATGACAGGCGATGTTGTGAGTTATGTTAACGATCGCCGCAAAGAACTAAATGCGGTGATTCTATCTCACTTTTATCAACGTCCGGAGATTCAGGAAATAGCAGATTTTGTAGGTGATTCCCTTCAACTGGCCCGTGAAGCTGCAAAAACCCGGGCCAGCGTAATATTCTTTTGTGGTGTCAGTTTTATGGCGGAAAGCGCCAAGATATTAAATCCGGATAGACTGGTTATTCTTCCGGAACCTGAGGCCGGTTGTCCTATGGCGGATATGATAACCGGGGAACAGCTAAAGGAATGGAAAAAGTCATTCCCTAATTCTCAGGTGGTATGTTATGTTAATTCCTCAGCCGAAGTCAAGGCTGAAAGTGACATTTGCTGTACTTCTTCAAATGCTATACAGGTAATAGAATCATTACCTGTGGAGAGTCAGATTTTATTTGTGCCAGATATGAACTTGGGAGATTTTGTAGCCCGGAAAACAGGACGAAATATAATCTGCTGGCAAGGTTATTGTCCCACCCATCATCATTTGGCCCCGGAAGACGTTAAAAAAATAAAGGAAAGTCATCCCGGGGTTCCTGTCGTAGTCCATCCCGAATGCCGCCCGGAAGTAGTTGATCTGGCGGATGCCGCTCTATCAACCGGGGGAATTCTTAAGTTTGTGGCCGAAAGTCAAGCTAGTGAGTTTATTATTGGAACAGAGGAAGGTCTGTTATATCAGCTGGAAAAACGCTTTCCGGACAAGACTTTTTACCTGGCCCGAGATGAGTTCATCTGTCCCAATATGAAACTTACCAACCTGGATAAACTTGCGGAAGCCATGCGGTCGCTGGAACCGGTTGTAGAAGTTGAAGAAGGAATTCGGGTCAAGGCATTGAAATCTTTGGAAAGAATGCTCAACATAGGATAGATTTATAAAACATATAGAAAGAACGGGATATAATGCTGACCACCCGGTTTGTAACGGATTTGGAATCAGATCCCTCGGTTATTAAAACGGACTTCCTAATTATTGGAAGCGGAATTGCTGGCCTTTTTACCGCCTTAAAGGCTTCGGAAACGGGGGATGTAGTAGTTCTAACCAAGAAAAGTATGAAAGATTCAAATACTGGTTTGGCCCAGGGGGGAATTGCCGCCGCTGTACATGAGGAGGATTCCCCATTTTTGCATCTGGAGGATACTCTGGAGGCCGGTGCCGGTTTATGTGATATTGAGGCGGTTCAGGTACTGGTTACTGAGGGGCCGGATCGAGTTAGAGAGTTAATGGCCATAGGTGCCCGGTTTGATACGGTTAATGGCACTGTGGCCCTTACCAGGGAAGCCGCACATAGTAGGGCGCGTATTCTTCACGCCGCTGATGCCACTGGCGAAGCGATCCGCCAAGCCCTGGTAGAAAGCTGCCTGCAAAAACCGAGTATTAATATCCAGGAAAACCAGTTTCTGATTGACCTTTTAACCGTGGGCGGGGAATGCCAGGGAGCCTTAATAATGGACGGCAACACCGGTCAAAAAGTGGTTTATTTGGCCCGGGCTACGGTTGTGGCAACAGGCGGCATTGGTCAACTTTATAAATATACTACTAACCCGGATATTGCCACCGCCGATGGTATGGCTGCTTGTTTCCGGGCGGGGTGTCGATTGGCGGACATGGAGTTCATTCAATTTCATCCGACCGTATTAGCTACATCGGCCAATCAACGTTTTCTTATTTCCGAGGCGGTCCGGGGCGAGGGGGCTCTTCTCTTCAACCATGGAGGAGAACGGTTTATGCCAAACTATCACCCGCTGGGGGAGTTGGCACCGCGAGATATAGTTGCCAGGGCCATTTGGAACCAGATGGCTCTTAGCCAGTCAGATTATGTTTATTTAGACCTCACCGGTCTAAAAAACCCTGCTAAACGCTTCCCTAACATCTATAAGACCTGTCTCGAACAGGGTTATGACTTGTTTAAGGACCGTATTCCAGTATCACCGGCAGCTCACTACATGATGGGCGGCGTCCAGACCAACATTAATGGCGAGACAGGTGTATATGGCTTATATGCCTGTGGAGAAATGGCCTGCACAGGGGTTCACGGTGCCAACCGGCTAGCCAGCAACAGCCTTCTTGAGGGTCTGGTTTTCGGTCAGA
>JBLMZW010000232.1:0-3256 GCA_050259035.1 Chitinophagales bacterium
CTGGTGGTAGGAGAAAAAATAATCCGGGCGGCAGAAGTTGCCCTGGAACAGAAAATCCCGCTGGTCCTTTTCACTGCTTCCGGCGGTGCCAGGATGCAGGAGGGGATGGTCAGCTTGATGCAGATGGCCCGAACCTCGGCGGTTATGAACAAACTGCAGGAGGCTGGAATTCTGAGTGTCGTTGTATTGACTGATCCCACGACCGGAGGAGTAGTAGCCAGTTTCGCGTCCCTGGCGGACATTATAATTGCTGAGACCGGTGCTCTGGTAGCCTTTACCGGGCCCCGGGTAATTCAACAAACCATAAAACAACAGCTGCCTGAGGGCTTTCAACGAGCTGAGTTTCTTATGGGACATGGCATGATTGATATTTTAAATAAACGGCATGAACTTCGAAAGACCCTGGCCTGGCTGTTAGAATGCCACCGGAGGAATTAGTATGACTCAACGCAGTCTTGATTTTGAATATGATTACAAGAATATAAAGGACCGGATAGAGGAACTGAAAAACCTCTCTTCGGCCCGGGGCATTGACCTGGGGTCTGAAATAGTGGATTTGGAAACCAAGGTTGAGGAACTTCAGCGGGAAAAGTATCAGAGTTTAAGCGCCTGGGAGAAGGTTCTTATGGCCCGTCATCCTGAACGCCCGCTGGCGACTGAATACTATGATGCTCTATGTGAAGATTGGATGGAACTCCACGGCGACCGCCTGTATGGAGATGATCCGGCAATTGTCGGCGGAATCGGTATCATGGACGGAATTCCGGTAACCTTGATCGGCCACCAGAAGGGGAAGAATACCAATGATAATATCAGCCGGAATTTCGGTATGCCCTATCCGGAAGGTTATCGTAAAGCTATTCGGCTAATGGAACAAGCCCAAAGGTTTGGCCGACCGGTTCTGACTTTCGTTAATACTCCCGGTGCCAATCCCGGGATGGGAGCGGAGGAAAGAGGACAGGGCTGGGCTATTTCGCAATCATTGGCTACTCTGGCCCAACTTCGAGTACCGGTTGTCTGTGTAATCGTGGGAGAAGGGGGAAGCGGCGGTGCGCTGGCCCTGGCGGTTGGCGATCGGATGATAATGCTTTCAAATTCTGTTTTTTCTGTTGCTTCACCGGAAGCCTGTTCCTCCATACTTTTTAAGGACCCAGAAAGGGCGGAAGAAACAGCTAAAGATCTTAATTTAACCGCACAGGATCTGCTACGGTTAGGTATTGCGGACGAGATTATCGAAGAACCTACCGGGGGAGCCCACCGGGATTTTGCCCTGATTGTCAGCCGGTTAAAAGAGAGCCTGCGGCGCAACCTTCAGGAACTTATGGCCTTGCCGCCAGAAACCCTCAGAACTGCACGCTACCAGAAGATAAGAAATTACCACCCGTAAAACATCTTACAAGTTGCGTGTTTCACCGGCCACCGGCTGGTGGGACCCTCCGCAACGTCCATTCCTATTCCAACAATAGTTACCTGGCCAAGTAGACCGATATCCACTGGGGGCATTATGATCTGATGCCTACTATCGACCATGTGACGTTAAGGTGATGGTGCTGGATTCTTATAAGTTCCATTTTTTCTGATTCTAGTGCAAAGTCAGACAACCTTCATTCTTGACCCCACTTAAGTGGACATGTTATTTTGAAAGTGTTGGCAGTCCATTATTTTTACAGTTTTAAGCCAGGATGATCACGGGAGGAAAGCGAATGAGGCCATCAGAACAGATTCTGGAACACAAGTCACAACTGGAGAAAGAATACCATGTTGCCCGAGTGGGTATCTTTGGTTCGTTTGCGCGTGGAGAGGCTACAGAATCCAGTGATGTAGATATTCTGGTGGAATTCAACGAAAATATAGACATTTTTCAGTTCATTCGCTTGCAGTATTATTTAATAGAGATCTTGGGAAGGAAAGTTGACCTGGTTACTCCTGACGCCGTAAAACCCCTGGTTAAGGAGCAAATAATGCGTGAGGTGCTCTATATATGACAAGAGGTCCCCAACTTTATCTCCGTGATATTGTTGATTCCATCGAAAACATTCAGAGATATATAGGTGACATGTCATTTGACGATTTTGTTGTCAACAAGATGGCCGTTGACGCTGTAATTCGGAATTTTGAAATAATTGGAGAAGCAGCCTCGCATGTTCCGGATACAATAAAAGGACTTTATCCCGAAGTACCCTGGTTAGAGATGAAAGGTCTTCGCAATATTGTGGCGCACGAATATTTCGGAGTCGATTTAAGGATCATTTGGACTACCGTACATCAGTCCTTACCTTCACTGTTATTATCTGTTCTTCAAATAATTGACGAACTGGGATAGATTTTTACGTTAATGCCGTTTTCTTTAGGGGAGCATGTCAGTTTCCGGCGTTTCGGTAACTTTTACAACTTTGGCCTTTTTAATTAATTCCTCGGTTTTTTGATCATAGAACTTCAATAGCCGTTTCTGGTAAGTTTCAGAACCTTCACCGGGTTTCTGATGCATCTTGCCTTGTAGTATCTTCTCATGCCAGTTTTGAATAGCGAGGGAGTCCGCCCATATACCCTTCATGAGCATAAAGTACTCGTCGTCCTGTATCCCCCACCCTGTCAATAGGGCTTCCATGTCAGGTTCTTTTAACGAAATGCGTCTTTGTTCATCAACATATGCCTGGATTATATCTTCTGAAGGATAAACACCTGCTTTTTTTGCTGCTGCTACCGCCGCTTTCCTGCCTATCAGGTTATGCATAATGTCTTTGTTAGTAGGGAGGAGTTTGTCTCCATGACCTACTGCTTGAACCTTGTCTCCTGCTTGGAAGTAATGCCATTCGCTAAGAGTTATAGGTTCTCCGTCGATTTGCATGAGGATTACTTTACTGTTGGATTTGGTTACCTTGCCGTTAAAGGCCAGCCCAAGTTGGTATAAATTTTCTAATGCGGCATCCTTGGAGTATTGCTGATGCTTGGCTGTCATAGTCTCAGTTTTTCCCTGCCAACAGACGGTTATCGTTAAGGTTTCATCCTTGACAATGATTGGCCCACCTTCACCTCCAGTGGTTCCGTTAATTACTCCATCGTGGCCGAGATAGTCGGTAAGCCATACTTCACCAGAGTTTCCCTTATACTTCCAAGTGATCTTGTCAATCTTTTCAGAATCTTTACCCGTAAACACCAGCTTGTAGTGATCTTTCTTAGAACTGAGATATTGCCAAATGCCTTTATGGTCCTTGGTCCATCTTTCTTCAACCTCAGTAATCATGGTGAAGCGCCA
>JBLMZW010000233.1:0-3520 GCA_050259035.1 Chitinophagales bacterium
ATGGAGGTTTGGGGGCATGGAATTCAAGGAAGTTAACCCTGATATGTTTGACGAATGTTTAAGTATTATTCGAGAGTCATTCAAAACTGTGGCTGATGAGTTCCACCTGACAAAAGAAAACGCACCCACCAATCCAGCCTTTATTGGACTTGACGTATTAATCGGGATGTACGAAAAGAAAATTGTAATGTTTGCTGTAATGGATAATCAGAAATATATCGGTTTTGTTGCTATAGAAAGAGCTAACGATAAGACTTATTATATGGAAAAGTTGGCCGTTATTCCGGAATACAGGCATAAGGGTTATGGCAAGGCAATCATGGATTTTGTAGTTAACCATGTGAAAGAGAAAGAAGGAATAAAGATTTCAATAGGAATTATAAATGAAAACACCGTATTGAAGAGTTGGTACTTAAACTACGGGTTTGTGGAATACGAGACTAAAGTATTCGGACATTTACCTTTTACAGTTTGTTTAATGGAAAAAACGATTTAGGTAATATTTTTATACCTCATTCTTCCCTTGCCGGTCGGATAACAGCTTCTTAAGGGTGAGTATCTTCTTAGTAATCAAGATTTCCCGGCCGACAGCATACCTGTTATCACCATTGCTCCACCTGCCCATTGCCACCATCCGGGCGATTCTCCTAACAGCAAAACGGATAATATAAGTGCCGTCAAGGGCATAAAGCCCGAAGCAACGGCTGCAGTCGATGCCTTACATCGTTTAATGCCGGCATACCAGAATATATAGCCCAGGGCTGTAACGAACGTTCCGTACCAGATCAGGGCTAACCATACTTTGGGACCTAAATTGGTAAGCGGACTGACACCTTCATGAAGAGCCGGTACCAGACAGAGAAGAAAAGCAATTGCGGTTACCAGAGCACTTTGGGTCAAGGGATCAATCGTAACTAGCTTTTGACCGGCGCTTTTAAGGCTGTGCCTGCGGGATAGAATATCAAAAGTTGATTCCGAAGCAACCGCGGCCATAACCATCAGGTTGCCGGTCAAATGACTTACAGTAAAATTCCCATTAATAATGACCATCCCCTGCATCAATAAAATTCCTGCCACTGTGCTGATAATCCCGAATAGGTACTTTGAGATCGGTTCACGCAGAAATACGTAGGCCATTAGGGCGGTTATGGCGGGAGCAGTACCGGTAATAATGCCTGTTTCAGCAGCGGTTGTACACTGCAGACCGTAGAGCATAAACACCCGGAACAGAAATATTCCACACAATGCTTGAAGACATAAGTGTGACCAGTCGCCAAGTTTCAAGGCTGGTATCACTTCTTTTAGTTGTTTGACACAGAATGGGATTAGACTCAGGGTGGCGATCAGAAGACTAACGGCCGCTATAGTGAACGGCCCTAATGAGTAAGATATGTAGCGGGCTGCCACCACTGAACTGCCGGCCATAAAAAATGCCAAAATCAAAAATAAAACTCCCAAATCTCTATCCTTCATAGAATTAACCCTTCTATACATTATTTCTTGTGTTATCTTATAAGGGATACTGGTACTATGAAAGATCCAGTTTAGGTTAAATATTAGAGAACCAGTTGGAGGAGTTATGCTGGGAATTGAATTGCAGCGAAACGGCGAGAATACCCTGGCACGCCAAATTTATCAGGAGGTGCGGGAACGAATACTTAATGGCAGTCTTCCCGCCGGTGAAGTATTGCCTTCCACCCGTGAACTGGCCAAACAACTGAGTATATCACGAAATACAGTTTTGCAGGCTTACGAAATGCTGACTGCGGAAGGCTTTATTGAAAGCAGTCAGGGGGCCCCCACCCGGGTTGCCGAAGGACTTTTTCTGGAGGCAATATCGGCAGCACCACCACCTGAGCCTAAAACGAACCCCAGGATTTATTCAGCTGATTTCCGCACCGGGCAGCCTGACCTTCGTCTCTTTCCGAGGTACGCGTGGCTGGAGGCATTGCGGCATGCCATTTCGGAAATGCCGGTAACCTACTGGGGGTATTCAGGCCCGGAAGGGCTTTATTCTTTGCGGGAAGAAATTGCGGCCTGGTTGTATCGCCGTCGGGGTATGATTTTAAGCCCGAACAATATTTTTATCACCACCGGATCTACTCAGGCTTTGCACCTGGTTGCTGATCTTCTTACCAGAAAATCGGGCGGATTCCTGATCGAAGATCCCTGTCACACTGGAATGCGCCGGGTGCTGGAGACAAGAGGCATTTTAATGCGTCCTGTGCCGGTCGACGAACAGGGGATTCTCACTGAGGGACTATCCGGCAGAGAGGCCATGGCCATTTATCTCACACCTTCCCATCAGTTTCCCCTGGGCGGAATACTGCCTGCAGGCCGCCGAGCCGCTCTGATTCGGTTAGCCCGTGAGGAGGATTTCTATATCATTGAGGATGACTACGACAGTGAATTCCGTTATAACGGCGCGCCGGTCGCACCTTTTCAAACCCTCGATCCCACGCGGGTTGTTTATGTTGGAACATTTAGTAAAACCATGTTCCCTGCCATTCGCATTGGATATGTGGTCATTCCGCCGCAATTGCATTCGCGTTGGCGGCACCTGCGGACCCATGCCGATGTTCAAAACCCACCGTTTGAACAGGCGGCATTAAGCGAATTCCTGCGTTCGCGCCGTTTTGACCACCATGTTAATAAGATGCGTAAAACCTATGATCAAAGGCGGCAGGCTTTATTAGACTCCCTGGATGAAATGTTCGGGGATACGTGGAGGCCCTGGGGTGACGCAGCAGGGCTGCATCTTACCGCTCAATTTCCCTCATTCGACTTTGACAGAAATTTTATTGATCGAGCCAGACATAACGGGATTAATGTGACATCAGTTGAACACCACTGCATTACAAAAGGAATGCATACCGATAAGTTATTGTTCGGCTATGGTCATCTCGAACCAAACGAGATAAGAGAGGGCATCCGAATCTTATACGATTTTATGTGGGCCCGGAATCGTACCGGGACTAATTAAATGCATAAACCATAAACATAATTCCGTTAATCAGCGTGAGCTCACATACACGCTGTGTCACGCATACATAAATTTTAGTTCCGGATAACAGGAATTTAAATTATTTAATGGAACGTTATAATATCAGGACTAATAGTACAGTTATTTTCACCAATTAGTTTTCTAGGAGTCTTTACATATGTCAGATATTGTCCTCTTTCGTTCAATCGCAGGTTTTTCTGAAATATTTATTTGTATGCTGGCAGCATTAATCGTTCTTGGCTATGATTTAAAAGCCGAATGGAAAAGGCTGCTGACTTTTAGTTTGATAATGATTATCCCCTGGCAATTGGGATATCATATAGAGATTGAAGCGATTCGCCACTTAATAACCTGGATATCTTCAATAATCATTTATAAATTAGTGTTTCGTTGTAGCTGGGAGCGGGCGCTCGGTAATTATTTTCTCGCTTTAATCTTTATGGCACCAACTGGGATACTTGGCTGGTTAGCGTTACAGAAGTTATTGGATTCTCCCCAGGATGTTACAGAATTATC
>JBLMZW010000234.1:0-11019 GCA_050259035.1 Chitinophagales bacterium
AACGAACTTTATGTAGCACTCCTAAGTCATAAACACGACAGTTATTGGGACGATGACGAACAATATGGGGCGATAGCAGTTCTCGACAAGAACAATCTTCATCTGATAGACAAACTGGACATACAGGTTGATCCCTTTGATATTATAGCCGGTCGCGATGGGTATTTGTATGTTCCATCCGGGTCAGGACAATGGGCAAATTTTGATTCATATAACCGCAGTACCAAACAACGAGTAGGACGGGTAACAATTCGGCAGCAAAGCTATGCTCGGCTTCACCCTAACCTGGAAAGGATTTATACCATTGATACTGAGAATCGAGGTTACAAGGCCTACAATATATCAAAGGGTAACTTTTTAGAGCCGGCTCACCCGGGCGGTTATGATTCACCCTATCAGGGGGATTATTCACTGGATACTTACTTTAGCTTGGACCCAACGGGCAAATATCTGTTCAACGGTGGCGGAGTCATTTTTAATACAACAACTGATAAAGAAAATGACATGACGTATGCCAACAAAGGTATTGACCCGTTTACTGGAATCGCCTTTGATCAGGACGGATCTCGGTATTATACTCTGCCCAAGGATACAAATTCTGTTAACATATACGATGCTGTTAGCTTTCAGAAAATAGGCGATTTCAATATCAATGGCATCGGTAAATATATTTTCAAATCAGGGTCCAATTTAGTAATACTCTCCGAGACTACCGACACCAGCAATAAATACAAGATTCAAGTTATTGACCTGACGAAATTAGTGCATTCTATTTCCCTAAGTGTTAGTCCGGATCAGCCGCAGGCAGTTGGGACTCCTATTACACTTTCAGCGGAAGCTACAGGTGGAGTAATCCCAGAATACTATTTCTCGGTTAAGGAAGGCGGAGGCCATTGGGAAATTATACAGGCCTGGTCATCTGCAAACACCTGTACCTGGACTCCAAAAATGGGTGGAACGGCAGAAATCATGGTGGAGGCGCGGTCCAGTGAAGCTATCGGAACCAGGGTCTATGCTTACCGAGAATATGTCGTAATTCCAGAAGCGGCCATTCCAGGAGTATGGAAAATACCCGCTGAAATTACTGACACCATTATTGATCCAGTTAACCCGGTGATATATATGATCAGCAAGACTGATAAAAAGCTATATTCAGTAAATTATATCACTGGAGACAGCATGGTTACCGGGTTCCAATATATGCCCGAATGTTTGGAATTCGGCCAAGGAGAATATTCAAACGAACTTTATGTAGCCTTCCCTACCCAGGAACATGACATGTATTGGTCCGCTGATGACCAAACGGGAAAGATAGCAGTTATTAATAAGGATAATCTAGATCTTATTGACACGATAGATATTAGTATTGATCCTTTTGATCTTGTGTCCGGTCGGGATGGGTATTTATATGTAACCTCGGGCTCGGGTCAGAGTTCCAATATCGATTCCTATAATCGAAGTACTAAACAACGAATGGGGCGAGCCTCCATAATTCGGCAAAGTCTTGCTCGGCTTCACCCCATCCTAAACCGAGTTTACGTTATCAGAACTGTTTTTACGGCGAATTATGGGGCTTACAATATCCTTAACGGCAGCTTTGTGGATTCAGAAGGCTATAACGCACCATATGACAATCATGATTTGAATACTTACTTTGCCATAGACCCATCGGGCAAATACTTGTTTAACGGCAGTGGGGTTATCCGTAGTTCCACAGAAGATAAAGAAAATGATATGAAATACATTACTCAACTGGCCGATCCTTTTAATGGGATGGTCTTTGAAGATGATGGGTCCAAATTCTATACTGTACCAACTAACGAAAACGCGGTATTTATTTATGATTACTCTAGTTTAACGAAAATCGGCAGTATCCCGCTTAACATTAACGGCAAGTATCTATTCAAACAAGGAGAAACGTTTATCATAATTGGCCAAGCCAGTTCTAGCAGTATCTATTGCGTACAGGTTATCGACCTTTCGGCCTTGGCTCAGAGCGTTTCTCTAAGTGTTAGCCCGGAACAACCACAGGGAGTAGGAACACCAATAACATTATCAGCAGAAGCTACGGGCGGCGTAAACCTTGAATATAATTTCTCTGTCAAAGAAGCCGGTGATGACTGGAAAACACTGCAAAGCTGGTCAAATGTCAGTACCTGCATCTGGGCTCCCAAGATTGGTGGAACAGCGATACTTATGGTCAAAGCTCGCTCCGGCGGCAGTGTGGGCGGAATAGAAGTTTTTACTTCGAAAAACTATGAGGTAATTCCGGCAGGTGCACTTCCAGGGACATGGAAAATGCCTCAGGACGTAACAGACGCTATTATTGACCCGGTCAACCCCATAATGTATATGACTAGTAAAATCGAGAAGAAACTATACGCGGTGAATTACAAAACTGGAGACACCATTATAACTGCGTTTCAGGATATGCCGGAGAGTCTCGAATTCGGTAAAGGAGAATATGCCAACGAACTCTATGTGGCCCTCCTAAGCCGGGATCATAGCCCTTATTGGCGGAATGAGGATCAATCAGGAAAGATAGCGGTTATTAACAAGGAAAATCTACAGCTTATAGACACAATAGATATTGGTGTTGACCCCTTTGATCTTGTTGCTGGTCGCGATGGGTGTTTGTATGTTTCATCCGGCTCGGGTCAATGGACCTATTTTGATTCATATAATCGAAGCAGTAAACAACGGGTAGGACGGGTGACTATAAGGCAAGAAAGTTATACCCGGCTTCATCCTATATTAGAGAGGATTTATACAATAAATACCGATACTAAGTGGCCTGATTACCATGGTTACAATATATCGAACGGCAACTTTCTGGACCAGGGCTATGCCTCTCCATATCACGAATATTATCCACTGAATACCTATTTCACTATGGATCCAGCCGGACAATATCTTTTTAATGGCAGTGGAACTATTTTTGCCACGGCAGTAGAAAAAGAAAATGACATGAAATATGTTGCTACCCTGGCCGATTCCTTTATTGGGTTGGTATTTGAAGACGGCCCACGGTTTTTCACTATACCTGGAGGTCAAACCGCAATTTATGCTTACAACGCGGGAAATAGAATTAGAACAGATGCTATACCGTTGCAAGGGTATGGAAAGTTTGTTTTTAGAAAAGGAGATGAACTGATCACCATAGTTAAGACAGCTGACTCCGTTAAACCATATATAATACAGGATATTAAAACCCTGGAATCGGATCTTACGACGGCAATTACTTCGTGTTCACCGCAAACAGCACCGGGAGATAAGCTTGAGGTTACAGTTCAGGTGGCAAATCAGAATCAGGTAAAGAATGTGACGGCGTTTCAAATCCACTACATGCTGGGTGATAGGGAATTGGGCTCTAAACGGACTTCCAAGTTAAACTGTAACAAAAGTATAACGGTTAAGATGAAACTAAGTATTCCTGCAGATGTTAGCTATGGAACCCAGATTTTAAAAGTAATAGTTGGTCAATCTTCTAAAGAAAACTATGTGTTCAATAGCGTGGCCACTTCGGAGGTAAGGATAGTACATCCTGATCTTGTAATCAACTCAGTAACTTCAAAGAAGGCTGTTATTCCAGGGAAGGCCAACAATATAGCTGCGAATATTAGCAACATAACAGTTGCCTCTGCGGGTGAGTTTAAGATTAAAGTGTATAACGGTGAAACGGCAACCGTTTTGGGGGAGAAAAGTGTAGTGAGCCTAAAGAAGCAGAAATCAAAAAGTGTGACCATCAAGGTTAAGCTTCCAACTAATTTCAACTCAGACACAGACTATTTACGGGTAGTTGTTGATGCTGACCAACAGATAACCGAGGAAGATGAGAACAACAATATGTGCTACTATCTGAAGAAATGATTTAACCTGAGGTATTTAAGTTGAAATTACTGCCGCTGGTATTTCCAGCGGCAGTCTACGTTTAAATAAGCATTACCGTCTTTCTTTATAATAATATACAGAAAGATAAATCGAACCCCTAAACCACTGTTTACCGCAACGGAGGATACCTTTTTTGAACCGAGCCACCCGAGTGCATTTCAATTTTAACTCATTGCAATTCTCACCGAGTCTTTGACCTGAATTTGATTGAAAATAAATAAAGCATTGCCACTTTTCTTTTATTTCGTAATAATATACAAAAAGAACCAATTAGGTTAAATACATGTATGAGCGTGGTTTCTTCTTTAGTAGTTTGGATCATAGTCTGGGGTCTCGGGAGGATATTCTAGGATTGCCAATGGCGATCTGAGGACGGGGAGGGTTTTATTTGGGTAATCGGGGAAGGATTGTATGGAATTATTCTTCGTATGTTTTTCTAGCGGTGGTTTTTCTAGTGGCGATGATGTTTGTTGTAGGCTTCTTGGGCAATTTACCGGCTTATGCCGAAACTGAATCAGCATCCGAACCCGTGGTTCAAGAGAATAGTTCATGCACTTTAACAGTTGATAATAATACCATTCAACTACCTTTTGAAATAACCGATACCATCCTTGATCCGGAAAAACCGATCGTTTACATAACCTCCAAAGCGGAAAGGAAGCTATATGCCGTCGACTATACTACCGGAAATACTTCCTTTATGACCTTCACCGAAATGCCGGAGAGCTTAGAACTTGGTAAGGGGGACTATGCCAACGAACTTTATGTGGCCCTATTAGTTAAGGAACACTCATCTTATTGGTATGAAGAAAATCAATCGGGAAATATAGCAGTTATTAATAGGGAAGACTTCAGTCTCGTTGATACAGTCAATATTGATGTTGATCCTTTCGATATTGTGGCGGGCCGGGACGGATGTTTATATATACCATCTGGATCGGGTCAATGGGCAAATTTTGATTCATATAATCGCAGTACCAAACAACGAGTAGGACGGGTAACAATTCGGCAACAAAGCTATGCTCGGCTTCACCCTAACCTGGAAAGGGTTTATACCATTGATACTGAGAATCTAGGCTACAAGGCCTACAATATATCAAAGGGTAATTTCACGGACCCGACTTACCCGGGTGGTTATGAACCAAACTTTCCGGATTATCCGTTGTATACTTACTTTGATTTCGACCCCATAGGAAAATATATTTTTAACGGAAGCGGAGGCATATTTTGCACAACACCGGACAAAGAGAATGACATGAAATACGCCGACAAACATATTGACCCATTTTTAGGAATTGCCTTTGAACCTAATTGTTCAAGGTTTTATACCTTACCCAAAGATAAGTCTGCCGTGTACGTATATGATTTCGATAGCCTTAATAAAGTTGGTTATATTCAAGTTAACGATCAAGGTAAGTATGCTTTTTTGCAGGGAGACAAGTTAATACTGCTTACAAGCGATACTAACAATACCTACAAACTTCAAGCTATAGATCTCTCAATATATGTAAACTCTGTTTCCTTAAGTGCCAGCCCGGAACAACCTCAGACAGCAGGAACACCGGTAACGTTATCGGCCGAAGTAATCGACGGAACAAGTCCCGAATATGCTTTTTCGGTTAAGGAAGCTGGAGGCGCATGGGAAGTTATACAGGAGTGGTCATCTATTAGCACCTGTACCTGGAATCCGAAGATTGGGGGTCCTTTTGAGCTTATGGTAGAAGCTCGGTCTAGCGAGGCAATCGAAGGTATCGCCTGTGGTTATTTGGATTATCTGGTCACTCCCGGGCCCGCCCTACCAGGAGCCTGGAAGGTGCCAGAAGAAATAACCGATGCCATCATTGACCCGGCAGAACCCGTAGTATATATGATCAGTAAAACAGAAAAGAAACTATATGCAGTGAATTATAATACAGGAGATTCCCTCATTACCGGACTTCTAGATACGCCAGTAAATGTGGAAATAGGTAAGGGACAGTACAGTAACGAACTATATATAACCATAATCGATAATTCGGGATGGGTTGGATCAGCTAGAACTGGAAAAATAGTGATAGTTGATAAGAATAATTTTAGTGTTATCGATATGATAGACATCAGTGAAGTTCCGTTCGATATCGTTTCTGGCCGGGATGGATATTTGTATTTATTCGTGAGTTTAAATAATTGCGAATACATTGATTCATACAACCGGAGCACCAAACAACGTGGAGAAAGAACCTATATTTTATCAGAAAGTATAGCCCGTTTGCATCCCACTCTGGAACGAATTTACACCTGTGAAAGTTATGTACCAAAATATCGTGCTTATAGTATTTCGAATGGCAGCTTTTTAGAACCTGATTCCGGTGGCTATTTTCCATATTCTAATTATGGCTATCCACTGGATGCGTGTTTCGAAATAGACCCGGCGGGCAAACTTATGTTTAATGGCAGCGGAACAATTGTAAGCATTTCCACGGAAAAAGATAAGGACATGAAGTACTTTAACAAGTTAGAGGAAAGATTTACAGGGATTGCTTTCGATTCTGATAATCTACATTTTTATACTTTACCTGTCAATGAGAATGCAGTATATACTTACGATTACTTTACTCTCGAGAAGATAGGTTCTATGCCCTTAAACGGAACAGGAAAATATATCTTCAAACAGGGTGAAAAGGTAATAATTTTAGAGAATCCGGCTAATCAGGGCAGTAGTATTCAGGTAATAGATGTTGGAGGAGCGAACAAAATTGCTTCTGTGACTCTAAGTGTTGATCCGAATGAGCCTCCTAAGGTAGGAACGACAGTAACCCTGTCAGCGGTAGCCGATGGCGGGCTGAATCCGGAATATCGCTTTTGGTTAAAGGAACCCGGGGGCATTTGGAAGGTTATACAAGAATGGTCGACTACTAATAGCTGTTGTTGGATCCCACAGGCAGCTGGGACGGCCCAGATTCGGGTTGAAGCCCGATCCAATGGAACCACATTACTTGAGGCTTTTGCCGATATGGAATATGTCATAAGCCCCGGAGGGGTACTTCCGGGGGCTTGGAAGATGCCACAGGTTGTTTCAGATGCTATTTTAGACCCAGTGAATCCAGTGATATATATGACCAGTAAAACCGAGAAAAAACTATATGCTGTTAATTACAACACCGGGGACACAGCAATTATCGGGTTTCAGGAAATGCCGGAAAGTCTGGATATTGGAAAAGGAGAGTATTCTAATGAGCTTTACATAGCATTGCTCAGTCAGGAACACGGTAAATATTGGGACGAAGATTTTCAAACCACTAAGATACTGGTATTAAATAAAGATAATTTAAGTCTACTTGACACAATAGAAATAAGTATCGATCCATTTGATATTGTAGCTGGCCGGGATGGATGTATATATGTTACTCCAGGCTCTATGGATGCGTTGGATGCTTATTCCTATGACCGTGGTACCAAGCAGTTTGTCGAGAAAACATCAGTTTTCTATGATACTAGAATAGTCCGGCTACATCCGGTGCTGGAGCGAATTTATACGATGAGCACGGGTGAAGGTCGGGACTACTACCAAGCCTATGATGTATCAAATGGCCACTTTACAAAGGATTATTCTTCATCGTTTGTTGATACCGATATTAACCAGAATTCCTACTTTAATATTGATCCTGCGGGTAAATATTTATTCAACGGTAATGGAATTATTCGGGAAACCGATGTAGCTACGGTAGATAACGAAACTAACATGAAATTTGTTACTCAGCTTGCAGATCCCTATTATGGGATTGCCTTCGAATCAGATAATTCCAGGTTTTATACACTGCCAAGTGCAGAGAATGCTGTATATATGTACGAATTACCTGGGTTTAATAAAATGGGGGTTATCCCAATTGCCGGTAAAAGCAAGTATATATTTAAGCAAGGCGACAAACTAGTAACAATCGCGGAAGCGGCCGATGCCAATAGTACGTGCGAGGTTCAGGTCCTAGACCTTACGACATTTGTTAAAAATATATCTTTAACTATAGCGCCAGAGCAACCACAGCCTGTAGGAACGCCAATAACATTGTCAGCAGAAGCTATTGGAGGATCGAATCACGAGTACTCCTTTTCAGTAAAAGAAGCAGCAGGTAACTGGGAAGTAGTGCAGAATTGGTCCAACGCCAATACTTGCACCTGGACTCCTAAAATGGGCGGTATGGCAACAGTAAAGGCGGAAGCTCGATGCCAGGGGGCAGTCGGCAGCAGACTGTATGTGACCAAAGAATATCTCGTTATTCCAACGGTTCTTCCGGGAGCCTGGAAGATGCCGCAGGAAATAACCGATGCTTTTATTGATTCGACTAACCCTATAGTATATATGCTTTCCAAAACTGAGAAAAAGCTATATGCATTAAATTATAATAACGGAGACACAGTGATTACGGGATTTCAAGATGTGCCGCAGAGTCTCGAACCAGGCAAGGGAGAATATTCTAATGAGATTTATGTAGCCTTTCTTATGAGAAAGCCAGGTCTAAATTGGGATTATTATACTCAAACCGGGAGGATAATGGTTATTAATAAGGAAGACCTAACCCCCATGGACGAAATTGATATTGACAATCCGTTTGATATGGTAGCTGGGCGGGACGGGTACCTATACGTGGTACCTATTTTCGAGCATTCGGGAAATCTTAGTTCATATAACCGCAGTACCAAACAACGAATTGTAGGAGCCGGAATACGTGAAGAGTCTATTGCCCGTCTTCATCCCACCCTGGAACGGATCTACACCGTTTGGACATCGACTGGCTATTTCCGGGCCTATAATATATCGAACGGCAATTTCTTAGACTACGATGGCTATGATTTACCATGGGGCAAAAGGTACCCGCTGGATACTTATTTCGAAATAGATCCTTCTGGTCAACATATCTTTAACGGCTGTGGAATGATTTTTGCTACAGTGGCAGATAAAAATAACGATGGAAGGTATGTAACTAGTTTGGATGATCCTTTTTGTGGGATTGCCTTCGGGTCTGACGGTTCAAGGTTCTATACTATATCAAAAACAGAAAATGTTATGAATATTTATGATGCCAATAGTTTTGAAAAAATGGGAAGCTATTGGCTTAGCGGAAAGGGAAAGTATATATTTCAGCAGGCTAATAAGATAGTAGTTCTTGCCCAAACTTCCGATGCAATGGGTACATGCATCATACAAGTAATTGACTCTGCGGCATTAATAAACAATCCTGCATTAACCGGACCAGATCTTATTCCCATTCTATCAGGTCCTATACAGGCAGTCCCAGGAAAGAACCTTAAAATAAATGTTCAAATTAAGAATAAGGGTAAGCTACAGGACACACCGAAAACCAAAATCCACATCTGGCTAGGAAATAAGGAATTGTTAGTAAAGAATCTCCCTAATTTTAAGGGGCAGCCGAGTATTACTCTTAAACTGACATTAAAGATTCCACTAGATATGGGTTATACAACAGACGTTATCAGGGTAATAGTAGACCCGATTCCCAACGAAAATTATGTAATTAATAATGAAACGAGAGTGCCAATTAAAACAGTTCATTCTGATCTGACAATTAGTTCGATAACTTCCAAGGTATCTGGCCGAGAAGGGCAAAATGTCAGCCTAACCGTTACTATTGCCAACACATCGATTGCCTCAGCCGGAAAGTTTAAAGTTCGGGTTTTCTTTGGTGGTCCGGTTGGCGAGAAGAAGATAAGTGGTCTAAAACCTGGATCAAAGGTGGTAACAATTAAACTAACATATCCCAAATACTCCCATATACGTTATGGCCAATATCGCGTAGATGTCGATGCCGATCAGCAAGTAATAGAGGAAAACGAGGAGAATAATAGCATGCTCTATAACTTACGCTCGTAAATAGTCCTGTAACATAAAATTGCTAAATTGCTGCTGCCGGCGACAGTTTTGTCTATTCAGGCAATGTTAGCCCGACAGGTTAATAATGCAGGAACTATACCCTATCGGGTATTAGTGCGCTACAGTATCGAATGCGTCGTCTTTCAACGTCACTCAAATTTATAAGGTGTATTGCGTTCCCGGCGGAAGAAGGTCAGGTAGATTATCTCCAGCAGGCCGATTGTGTTTATTATCAGCATGGCGATATACCAGCCCAGCTGCTTATTGCGGGCAGAGTGCCAGAGAGCGATTGCTTTCCAGACTATGCTCCATATAACCACTAAGGTGAAGACCCAGGGAATGGATAAAGGCCCGGGCAGATTAGGCACGTGTTTTCCCTCCTCGACATTTCCTGTTCAATAGTTTCCCCGGTTTGTTTCATTATTAACAGTCAAAACACTTACAGAATAAAACATCGCCGGGTTTTGGCCGGCGAATGATATAATTAAAATATCGCAATAAATACCGCAGTTAAGGAGATTATTTCGTGGATGATATCGTAGCAAGAGACAAGCAGCCATATCCCCACTTATTTTCATCTTTGTTGGTAAGAGGGCGGTTATTGAAGAACCGTCTGGTAATGGCTCCAATGCTGGCCGGCTATGCCAACAACGGAGAAGTTAGTGAACGGATGTTGGACTATTATTTAGCCCGGGCCCAGGGCGGCGTGGGCGCGATTATCATCGAAGCAGCTTGTGTCGATCCCGCCGGGCTAGAGACCTACAGCCAGCTGCGTCTGGATCATCCCCGTTATATATCAGGTCTAGAACACCTGGCAGATACGATCAAAATCAACGGTGTAGTGCCCATACTACAGATTTTTCATGCCGGGTCCCAAACCTCCAGTTCGATCACCGGACAGGAACTCCAGGCTCCTTCTGCGATAGCCTGTCCGATCATGCGCGAAAAGCCCAGGGAACTGACTTTAGCCGAGATAAAACGACTGGAAGACCAATTCGTGCAGGCGGCGGCATTTGCCTCCCGGGCCGGTTTCGAGGGAGTGGAGCTGCATGCCGCTCATGGCTATCTTATCAACGAGTTCCTGTCTCCCGCCACCAACAAGCGCACTGATGAATATGGAGAAACTCTGGAAAACCGGGAACGGTTCCTTTTAAATATTGTACGGCGCATCCGGTCGCAGTTGCCGGATTTAATTATCTCGGTACGCCTCAACATGGATGATTTCGTGGACAATGGATTGGAGTTGGAAGAAAGCCTGATTG
>JBLMZW010000235.1:0-2619 GCA_050259035.1 Chitinophagales bacterium
GCAGGCAGTCAGCCTTTTGCAGGTTTTTCTATCGGCGGCCATATTCATTTCAGTAATATAAAACTGGATGCGGCCTTATTGAGGGCTCTGGATAATTACGTAGGCATCGCATCGTTTTTGATTGAGAATCCTGCCACCGCCATCCGAAGAAGAAAGAAATACGGACATCTGAGTGAATACCGCCTGAAGAATCATGGAGGTTTTGAGTACCGCACCCCGGGGAGTTGGCTGGTTAACCGGGAAATCACTGCTGCCATGCTTTGCCTGGCCAAGATAGTCTCCACCAGGTATTATCAAATGAACAAGAATTACCTCAACAGCCCGGAAGCTCAGGAAGCCTTTTATAAAGGTGATCAAGAGTATTTCCGGGAGTTGTTCCCTGACATCTGGAATGATATAGAAAAGAACGATCTATATGGCGAATATGAAGAGGTTTTACAGATCATACCCCGAATGGTAACTGCCGGCAACATTTGGGAAGAATCAGAAGACATCCGAAAAGCCTGGAAACTAAACAATGGTGCCAAAAAAGATTATACAGCTGACTACTCAAGCAGCAGTGCGAGTTCATCCAATGGACCAGCAGCTAGTTCCCCGGTGGTGGCCAGCCGTCAGCGACAGGTAATAAGAAGTTCAGCTTCAACTAATATCTCATATCGCACAACTGCTGCCCGGGGCACACGGTCTGCTGGGTCAGCCGGGGGGCGTGGAAACAGTCTATCACAAGGGAGACTTAACGTTTCCAGCACCCGAAGGACCCAAATCACCAGATAGAAATGCTGGTTATTTCATATGCAATTGAGAGAGTAACTTGTTCAGAGCGGTAAGCTGATAATTTACCCGAGTTGACAGACTGACCTTGGAGCAGGTCTCAACTATCATAGAATTGGCACCTAGGAATTGAGCTGAACTGCGGGCCAGACTCCCGGTGACCGGATAACGCAGCAGCTGGAATTTATGGGATGAAGTGCCGATATTGCAATTAAGCGTATTCCTCATAGCACTGGCTACGGTGGCTGCGTTGCCGGAAGGATAATAAATTATGGTCTGTCCGACCGACGTATTTGCACGTGAGGTGGAATAGTCGTAACCTTCGTGCATATCAATCAGCCAATCGACATTATAGGTCCGGACAGTTTGATATATGGCCCCGGCCAGGGTGTTCTTAGCTGATCCGCGACTGGCAGTTGGAAAAGCCCGGTTCAGGTCCCCTTCGCCACTTATGTAACGAACCCCGCGATCATCTGCACGTTTGTTAGCGTTGGGAATCACCAGAAGCGTGCCAGAATTTAAAGATATATTCTTAGCCTGGGCAGCAGCACGATAGCCAGCGGTCTCATTGCCATGAACTCCGCCTACTACCATGACGACGGGGCCTGGTTTGCCGCTGTTTACTATGTACATCGGAGTTGCGTATTTGGTGCCAGACGCTATAGTTTTGGTTTGAATACTGGCAGCCATGACCGGTGAACTGCTGAACATGGAACAAAGCACCAAAATAAGGGCAGTAATTAAAGATCGATTAAGCAACGTTTTCAATTCCAATCATTCCTCCTAATAAAAAATAAAATTAACAACAAGCATTAATTTCGACAAATTATAGTATAAACCTGCAGAAAATGGGGTGTAGATAATGGTTAGGGAGGAATGATACGCCAAGCACCCGTTGGACCGATTTCTATTAAGTAGACAATAACATGTATTATGTAAACAAGGAAATAATATCTTGGATTTTCACTGCAAGAAACAATGAATTAAAGGTGGAACGTGTTTCAGAATTAGATTGAGATCAGCTTTACGGCAGGCGATCTGAACGGCTATAACTATTTACCCTATATTCAAAATCCAGTACTTCCAACTGGTCACTATAATTGTCCAAAGATTCGCGAATGGATTTAACGATGATTTCGAGGGCGGTTATATCATAACTTACTGCTGAGAAACCCAGGCGGCAACGCTGCCAAAGATCATGGTGATCAACCTCGGCCAAAGAGACATTAAAGCGTTTGCGAATTCTCTCTGATACGCCATGTACTATTCCCCTCTTTTCTTTCAAGGAATGGGAGTAGGGGAGATGAAGTTCTGCATATCCGTAAGCTATGAACATTATCGTGTCCTTCCGGCTAAATAGATTTATAAGGCCAATCTGTCTAATTCATTTTAGAGTATCTGGCATTAATAGATTTACACCTTATCAATTTCAAGTCGCACCCATTTCCAAACTTTGATCAAATAACAATCTGATTTAACAATAAAACATAAAAAGTAGAATGGCAATTTGTCAGAAATGATAAAGGCCGGTGTAAAACCGGCCTCTGCGGTTAATAAGACGAGATAACATAAAAATAATTCGCATTACCAGATAAATGGTAGCTGCAGGTGCTCCTCTAGCGCATTTTACAGGTCGGTCTATACATCTTATAGCTAAAACAGCCTAAATCGCTTAAAAAGGCTCCTAGAAGCCATACCGATAAAAACGAGCATAATAAGCTTCAAAAAGATCCTATTTTGACTGAATCTCATCACTTTCGTAGTCTGTGGTCGCCGGATAAGGCTTAAGCGGCATATCTGGAGCCATTTTAACCCTGGTATTTTTGTTGTCCATAAAATATTAACACC
>JBLMZW010000236.1:0-19228 GCA_050259035.1 Chitinophagales bacterium
GCCCTACCACAGCCTCCAACGGATCTATTTCTGAAGTATCTCGAAAAGGAAAAATGGAAGGATCGCATGTTTTACGCAACTGTTCAGCGCTTAATTCCAATCGCTTTAAAGTCAGTTTCGATCACTCCTCCAACAATGTATATGCCAGGCAGATGGATCTCCCTGGCACCTTCCTGGATCTTAATATCCGGGATTTAGAAAGTCTTTTTATAACCGGTTTCGGCCTTGATCACTCGCTCACCCAGTTCCTGCACCATTATTGCAGTAGGTTTAAAACCGGTACAATGTGCAACTACTATGCTCTCTACATCATATGCGCGCAGCATTTCAATAGTTTTTAATATTCTTTCCTGGCTGGCACTAATGAGATGAGTGCCGCCTACCCACGCTCTGATTTTGTTTTTCCCGGTAAGCTGTCTTGCATATGATAGGGTGTTTATCATGCCTGCATGAGCGCATCCACTGATTATTACAAGGCCATTATCAGTATCAATTATTAAGGCCTGTTCATCTTCCATCAGGTCAGGAATTTCTTGTTGTTTTCTTTCTATAAAAAAAGGACCTCCGGTATCTTCAAAATCATTGGTGCGCGGAATGCTTCCGCTGAGGAATACCCCCGGCATAAGTTCTAAAGGTTCACTATTGGTGACGAGACGCCCCCCCCTGGATTCAATCGTTGTTATTTCAGGTATACCGATCTCCTTCTTGTGCTCCCCTTTGCCAATGTATTTAGGGAGCATTGCTTCCGAGTGGAGGTATATGTCCCGGGGACCCAGGTATTCTAAGACTGAAAGCAGCCCATTAGTATGATCAAAATGTCCATGGCTAATGACGATCTTTTCTATTTCGTCCGGATCAATTCGCATAAACTTCATGTTTTTAACCAGACCGTCATCCAAACCGGTATCAAATAGTATACCGTGGTTATCAACTTTTACTAGTATTCCCAGCCCGTATTCTCCGCACAAGCCAGGAACCGGAGTAGTATTTTCAATCAATACTGCTATTTCAACTTTCATTATATTGCCCTCCTGGTATGTCTGCTGCTGCCAACAAGTTAATCCTATAATGCAATTCTCTATCTCCGTAAAATATCCTTCCACCATTTTCTAAACCCATTATAGGCTTGCGCTCCAGGTGATTGGCCTTCTCCCTGGTTCCCGGGCTGTCCCTCTTCGTCTCCAAACCACTGCCACCAATTAAATGAAGGCTGGTGCACGTAACATACATCCAGTGGCTCGGTTCCGGATAAGAACGCCATTTCGTTGGGTCGTGGGCAATAATCCGTGGCCAGCATCCCCGTATCCAGGCAAATATCACGCTTAGTAATACCACTGGGCTGCTCAAAAGCCTTTTTGGGGAGTTTGGTCAGACCGTTTTTCATAAAGCCAGCCCATATCGGGCCAGCTATCTGCCCACCCGGAATGCCTACTGATTTCAACTGAGTATCGTAGCCGACCCACACGGCACAGCTTATCTGCGGTGTGTAGCCGACGAACCACGCATCGCGATAATTCTGAGTAGTCCCAGTTTTGCCAGCCGCCGGCCGGCCTACCTCTGGTCCCAGGTGGGATCCGGTTCCCCCTGGCTTAAGTACTGCCTGCAAAATATCAGTAATTAAATAGGCGTTTTGTGAAGAAACCACAGTCTTCCCCTGGGGCTGAGACTCCTGTAACACACGCCCAAAACGATCAGTTATCTTGGTAATCATCATCGGAGTGTAAAGTGTTCCACCGTTGGCAAATACCGCATAACCATTAGCCATCTCCAGTGGGCTGACATCAGATGTACCCAGAACCTGCGGGAGGTACGGTTCTACTGGCTGCTTAAAGCCAAAGGTACTGGCATGGGACGCTGTCTTAGCCGGCCCCAGAGCTTCATTTAACCTAACCGATACCACATTATCAGAAATCATTATGGCTTCTTTCAGGGTGAACGGACGGTAGTGATAAGGGTTGTTTCCATAGTCGGTTGGACTGTATCCTTCCTCTCCCCCGGCTTCAAACCATACCGGTTCGCACATTATAGTCGTAGCCTCAGTGTACCCTTTCAACATAGCATAGGAATAAATATAGGGTTTAAAAGAAGATCCCGCCTGCCTGAAGCCATCAACAGCCCGATTAAATGGCGCAGTAGTAATATCTCTTCCCCCGATCATTGCCCTAACCTGCCCACTTCCTGTATCTACCGCCACCAGAGCTGCTTGTAATCCTTCGGGCTGGCTATCCATAACCTGATCGTAAGACTTTTGGGCAGCTTTCTGCATATCCAAGTCCAAAGTAGTGAATACCCGTAGACCTCCACTGAAAACCATGGAAGTACCATATTTCTTCACCAGGTAATTAACCACAGTCTGGTCGAAGTAAGGCGCATCCCCTTTGGTTACCTTTGTTTTACGATAGTTTAATTTTTGTTGGTAAGCCTGGTCCGCTTCTTCTCGGGTTATATATTTTTGTTTCACCATAAAGTCGAGTACTACTTTTTGTCTCTCCTTAGCATGGTCAGGGTGTTGGTATGGGTCGTAGTAAGCAGGACGCCGCGGTATACTTACTAAAATGGTGCTCTCCGCCAGACTTAACCGGGACGCTGATTTTCCGAAATATGTTCGGGAAGCGGCTTCAATGCCATTTGCGCCTTCCCCAAAATAAATGGAATTAAGGTATAACTCCAGTATTTCGTCCTTGGTATACCTGCTTTCCAGGGCAAAGGTATAAAAAAGTTCTTTGATCTTACGGGCGAAGGTCCGCTCTTGAGTTAAATATAGGATTTTAGCGGTCTGTTGGGTAATTGTGCTTCCGCCTGCCACCACATGTCCATGTTTAACGTCAATCCAGAAGGCTCTTAGTATTCCAATTACATCAATTCCATGATGCCGGTAGAAATTTTTGTCCTCGGCGGATATGAAGCCTTCCTCAACGTAATCCGATACTTGATCCAGACTTACCTGAACCCGATCTTGTTCATAAATGCTTTTTATCTTACGGCCATGAACATCATAGAGTACCGATGGTTCTGGCATCTTAGCCCCGGGTATAATCCAGCTAAAACCGGCGCCCATTAAAATGAGAAATAATATTATGGCAACGAGTAAATAAGCAGGTTTCCTCATTTTTCCTCACTCATCCTCCGATTAGAATTTTCCCCCAACTCAGGTTGTTTATCCATATCATAGCCAGTCCCATAAGTTGACAACCGGAAGTTTCAATGAGTATAGTATGAATGGGTTTCAAATTTATCGTTAAAGGGTGGTGGTAAAATGGATCCCATACCATTGCGAAAGTGCCTCAATCATTCAATAATAAATATTGCACTGGGAGGGGTTTTTTACCACTTTTATTTTTAATCCTTCCATGTGCCAAAAGGAGGGATTACGGTGATTAAGACCTATTTCTTCAACCATGCCGAGGATGCCATCTTTCACGATGTTGATCTATCCGAAAAAGACGTCTTACTGGCTGACCCCAAGAACCTCCTCTGGATCGATCTTTACGACTGTTCGGAAAAAGAATTAACTTATATGGGCGAGGTATTCGATTTTCACCCTCTGGCCCTGGAGGACTGTCTGCAGGAAAGCCCGAGAGCGAAAGTCGACTGGTACGACGATGGTTACCACTTCTTCGTTTTTCATTCCCTTCGCTACTTTGAAGAAGCAGAGGATGATGAAATAACCAGTATCGAATTGGATGTCTTCCTGGGGGCCAACTATGTTGTGACCATTCACCCTACAGCGCTTTCCGCCGTCGGCAAAGTAGCTCGTATTTGTTTAGGCGGATCAGAACTTATGAACCGGGGCCCAGATTATATGCTGTACAGCATAGTTGACAACCTGGTTGATGATTATTTCCCTATTATTGAACGCCTGGGAGAAAGAATCGACGAACTGGAAGATGAGATCTACATTAATCCGGCTCATGAAATTACTGAAGAAATAATGGCTTTAAAACGGACTATTATATTATTACGTAAGGTTATTCTCCCGCAGCGCAGGATTTTCGCCAATGTTAACGGTCGTTATTCATTTGTTATATCTGAAGACAATAAGCCTTATTACCTGGACCTGGTGGAACATCTTGACCGCATAATTGATGCTTCTGATACCTATCGCGACCTGGTTAACAGCTCGATGGAGACTTATTACTCGATAGTATCCAACCGAACTAATGAGATAGTCCGAGTACTGACTATTATTTCGACAATTATGATGCCATTGACCTTCATAACAGGTTTATACGGGATGAATGTCCATATCCCGGGCCATAACAACCCCAATTACTTCTGGTTCATTGCGACCGGATGCAGCCTATTAGTCACTACCATGCTGACCGTATTTCACCGTAAAAGGTGGGTCTAATCATTTAATTAGAATTCTTAGTTCGGCATTCCGCGCCGAACTAAGTGATACAATAATCGTTTTTTTTACGAAGACTCTTTTTTATGCTTAAAGGAGCAGGCCCTACCGGTTCTGCTCCTTTTCCCATCTTATGATGCCCCGGGTTATTACCCTGGCCATAGCATATACCAGGTTAAGTCTTCCCTGAGTTATGTGACCTGTGCCTCCGCCTCCCGAGTAAATCCCCACCTTACCCAGAATCGAAATATCTCCAACCCGGGGGAGGTTCTTCTGCATGGCTCGGCCGGGAATAATCCCGCCGGGCTTAACCTCTATAAGACCTACTTCATCACGGCTGCCAAGTGAAGCGTCAATGGCCAGTTCCAAGCAGCCCGGATCATTGTTCCTGATACTGTTGATTCGCCCCACCAGATTACGAGCATGTAAGGGATTATCTAAGCTGCCAACTATGGACAAAGAAGTGTTTCTTTCATTTAACATAGTCCCCACGAGGGGACCAAGCGAATCCGGGATGTTGCGATCTGTACCAATACATAATAATACAACCTTCTTGTCAACGGGGTTGGTGATTGATCTCAGCGCCGCTGCCAGACCGGCTTCGGTCTCCGGATCAGTATACATACCTTTATAAATAGATGCATTCAGCACTATTCCTCCAGTACCGCTTTAAGGTTGTCTATAAAACGTTCATTTTCACTGGCAGTACCAATAGTTACTCTGATGTGGTGAGGGAATCCGAAGACATTTCCGGTTCTTACGATTACTCCCCGTCTGAGAAGTGCCTGGAACACTGCCTGACAATCGTGTTTAACATCAACAAATATGAAATTAGCCTGAGTAGGAACATAGGCCAGTCCCATTTTCTCGAAAGCCCGGTAGAGATTGTCCCGCCCCTCTACATTAAGTTTTTGGCTGGACTGCAGATGCTGAATATCTTCCAGAGCACCAATAGCAGCCACCTGGGCCAGTGAATTCACGTTAAACGGCTCGCGTACACTGTTAATAACGGTAGCCATCCGTTCTGAGGTAATCCCATACCCTAATCTTAACCCGGCCAGACCATATACTTTAGAAAAGGTTTTTAACACAATAACATTGCCGCCTCGATTAAGGTATTCCATGCCGGATACGAAGTCTTCACTGGTTACATATTCGGAGTACGCCTCATCAAAAATCACCAGCACATGATCGGGCAAGTCTCTCATAAATTCTTCGATTTCCACTTTTGTAACCATGGTTCCAGTAGGATTATTGGGATTACATATATAAACCATTCGGGTGGCCTCTGTAATTCTATTCTTCATTTCCTTAAGATCATGTTTGAACTCCCTGGTTGGAACAGCTATACACTCCCCACCCATTTTCGTAGAGACAAACTCGTATTCCGAAAAGGTAGGCGTAGCATATATTACCTCGTTGCCGGGACTTAAAAAGGTTTCAGAAATCATTCGGACCAGTTCATCCGAACCATTACCCAGGAAAAAGCAGTTTTCATTTAATCCAAATTTCCTGGACAAAGAAATCCTTAGATCGTGACAGGATCCATCCGGATAGAGACTGATTTTATTCAGGGCCTCCTTGACCCGTTCTAATGCTCGCGGAGATGGGCCGAGCGGATTTTCATTGGAAGCCAGCTTAATAACATTCGAAATCCCTAGTTCTCTTTCCACTTCTTCAATGGGTTTTCCAGGAACGTAAGGTTTTAGCCGGGTTATCTCCGGCCTGATGTAGTCCTTGGTGAAATCGCCCATGTCCAACATCCTCGCTTATAATGATATTCCACTATTATCCAAATAATTCCTGCCGGATTCAGCCGCCTTGAGATTAATATCCATGACCTTCTGTGGGACCAGTTTTCTTATTGCCTGATCCAACGAGGCATCAGGAATTCCTATAGCCTTTCCCATGAGGCCTACCATGACTATATTGGCGGCACGATCGTTGCCGCATTCCCGGGCCATGTCAGTAGCGTCTAACACCACCGTTCGAGGCACAACATCAGCGATGGCTTTTTCAAGATTATCCGGGTATTGGCTTTCACCATTCATTACTGGCAGCGGATCGATTCTTTCATTATTAATAACAATAAGTCCGCCGTCTTTCAGGAACTCTAGATACCTGGCCGCTTCCAGTTTCTCGAAAGCGAGAATAATATCCGCTTCTCCCTTTTTTATTATGGGTGAATATACCTTGTGCCCGTAGCGGACCTGAGAAACAACACTGCCTCCCCGCTGGGCCATACCGTGTATTTCAGATACCTTAACATCATATCCCAGATCAATGGCAGCCTGAGCAATAACCCGGCTAGCCAGTAAGGTCCCCTGGCCTCCCACTCCTACAATAAGAATATTGGTTACTGCGCCTTTATCGCTGGCCTGTACGGTCATTACTCCACCCCCTCAATCACGGCGTCAAATTTGCATATTTTCTCACACAGCCCGCATCCTACGCACAGGCTAGGATTCATTACCGCCTTTTTGTCTTGATCCAACCATGAAACTCCGGTGCAACCTATTCTGATACAGAGTTTACATCCTTTGCATTTATCCCAATCAACAGTTAACTTTCTCCCGGGGCCCTTATTTATCAGGGCACAGGGTCTACGGGCTATGATGACTGAAGGTTCTTCACTGTTCAGTTCTTCCTTCAGGGTCTTTTCCAGTTCATCTATATTAATGGGGTCTACAATGCTAACCCTCTTGATCCCAATGGCTTTAACCAGAGCCTCTAAATCCAGCCGGGCAGTTTCATCTTTACGAATGGTTCTGCCGGTGGCCGGGTGATCCTGGTGTCCAGTCATAGCAGTTGTTCCATTGTCGAGGATCAGTACGGTTGAACGGCCCCGGTTATATACCACATCGATTAGTGGTGTAATTCCTGAATGAACAAAGGTCGAATCTCCGATTACCGCCACCGTTTTACGAGCTAATTGATCCCCTGCGGCTTTTTCCATACCCAGGGCGGTACCGATACTGGCACCCATACACAGGCATGTATCCATGGATCCTAGGGGTTTTAACGCCCCCAGGGTATAGCAGCCGATATCACCGGTAACCGTCAATTTCATCCGATTCAGAACATAAAAGACACCTCGATGAGGACAGCCGGCACACAAGAGCGGGGGACGCCCGGGAATAGCTTCATCCAGGACGTAGGCTTGTTTGTGTTCTTTACCCAGCATTTTTTCTTCAATTAGTTCAGGGCTGTACTCTCCGAGCAGGGAGAACAGGCTCTTTCCAGTGACTTCTATGCCCCAGGCCTTTAATTGTTCTTCAATGACTGGTTCCAGTTCTTCAATTACATATAGTTTTTTTACTTTGCCGGCAAATTCTTTAATAAGTTTTTCCGGCAAAGGATTAACTGTCCCCAGTTTCAGAATAGACGCCTCCGGTATGACTTCCTTGACATACTGGTAGCAGACGCCGCTGGTGATAATACCGGTCTGAAGATCGTTTAGTTCTATCCGGTTCAGAGAACTGGTTTCTACCCATTCTCTCAGTCGGTTCATCCTTTTTTCTACTTCAACATGCCTTAACCGAGCAAAACCCGGCAGCATTACATATTTTGACGGATCCTTTTTATAAGTTTTACTGGTTACCGCTTCGAATTCATTTTCTTCAACCAGACTCTGTGAATGACACAAACGGGTAGTTACCCTTAGCATTACCGGGCTGTCAAATTCCTCACTTAATTGGAATGCTTCCTTAGTAAAATCCAGTGCCTCCTGGCTGTCAGAGGGCTCGATAACCAGCAATTTGGCGAACTTTCCATACCCCCGGTTGTCCTGCTCGTTCTGCGATGAATGCATGCCAGGATCGTCTGCTGATACCAGAACCAATCCACCATTAACACCGGTGTATGACATTGTGTATAGAGGATCTGCGGCCACGTTTACCCCTACGTGTTTCATGGTTACCAGGGTGCGTGCTCCCCCTACAGACGCCCCGAAACCAACTTCGAGGGCAACCTTTTCATTGGGAGCCCATTCCGCATATACCCCTTCCCACTGGCTGAAGTTCTCAAGGATCTCTGTACTGGGGGTGCCGGGATAAGCTGCGGCGACAGTTGCTCCGGCCTCGTAAGCCCCCCGGGCTATAGCCTGATTGCCAATCATTAGTTTCTTCACCATTCCACCTCTTCCACCTTGTACTTCATATCGGATTAACAACGCTGGATTACTTTTCTCGTAAATCTAGGACGCTTTTAGCTTTTCCAGCGGTCCGTTCAATGTTCTTAGGTTCACGGGGTTTTGTCCTCCCGCGGCATACACTCAGCCTTCCTTACCACAAGTCCTCACTAACATTACTCCAATTCTTATATAACTATCCCACCAATGGCACGCCATAATCAGTTCCCTTGGCGCGCATCTGCCAGTACTTCACACCTTAGAGGTTGCCATAAAATATGGCAACGAATGTACAGTAATGAAGTACAAGACAGGTGCGCCATAATCAGTTCCCTTGGCGCGCGCCTGGCAGTACTTCACACCTTAGAGGTTGCCATAAGTGTGGCAACGGATGTACTGTAATGAAGTAAAATAAAATGACCGCCGTCAACGAAGCAAGCTTCTACAGACAGGGTCAATTACCTGTTCTCCAAACCTTTGGCAGTTTGGAAAACTAACCTTCTTGAGGTCATCCTACTGGCCTCCCGCAATCCTCTCCCAAAGGTTAACTGGCTTAAGTACTGTACTTAGCTTAAACCGTTCCCTTGGATCAATGCCAATCAGGTCTTCAATCCAAAAGACTTTGTATAAATGGTGGAATTATAAAGGCCGACCTGTGTATTTCTTCAGTATAATATTTTAACCCATCAATTCTCGGTTTGTCACCCCCGGGAACTCTGGGATCAAACCTTCTGGAACCAACTACAAATGCCCAAAAGCCGCTAACATAGGTGGGTACGCAGGTTAGATAGGGGGCACTAACAGGGAAAACTTGCTTCATATTTCTATGTACAGCCTGAAAACTGCCAGTATAAAAGAGTGGGGATTCCGCCTGGGAAACCATTAATCCATCGTCTGCCAAAACCCGAAATACATCCTGATAAAAAGGTTTGTTAAATAATTCAACTGCCGGCCCAATAGGATCCGATGAGTCAATTATGGCAACATCATACTGGTCGGAAGCGTTCTTAACATACTTAATTCCGTCCTCGTAGTGAACATGGGCCCGGGGGTCGTTGTAACCGGCAGCTATGGAAGGAAGATATTCTCTGCATATCTCAACGACTCTTCGATCAATTTCCACCAGATCCACATGTTCTACTGATGAATATTTAAGGACCTCACGCAAAACGCCCCCGTCCCCTCCGCCTATAATCAAGACTTTTCGAGGACATGGGTGCACCCGCATGGGAACATGGCTTATCATTTCGTGGTAGATGAACTCATCTTTTTCCGTGGTTTGAATTGCTCCATCCAGAACCAGGGCTCTTCCGAATTCTGTTGTTTCAACTATGGCAAGTTCTTGAAAGGCGGTTTTTTCGTGCCAGAGTTCGTTCTCAACTTTCCATCCGACATAGTATCCATCCGTATGGGTTTCTTTCAGCCAAAATGTCATTTCCAACCTCCCTGGCGTACAATTCCTGCATCAAATAAATGTAAATATAATTATTCCTATATTAGACTTAGACACCGTATATAGATATCCTGCCTTCTTCACTTGTTGGTACCAAAATGATTTATTTCTATAATAATTAGTATTTCATAATAATTAAAAAAAGTTCTACTGGCTGTTATATAAACGATTTTTCTCACTAGTCATTTCATTAATTATGTCTATCGCCTGCTTAATTGCTTCAGGGTTTTTGAAGTCAGTGGCTAACAGAGTAGCTTTAACTATTTCGTCAAGCTCATGGGTCAGTTCGGAATTAGGAAATGAGAGGAATTCCTGGAGGGCTTGCAGCAGCTGGGGTGATTCCTTTAAGACCAGACAATCCAGGAGATCTAACAGGCTTATCATCTCCGCTTCGGTAAGCCAACCTTTTATCTGCAAAGTATTAATGGCAGCTGCCACTTTGCCGGTGTATACCTTTTCTCCTGATAGTTTTCTCATGGTTTTTCTGCCAACTCCGCATCACGCATAATCTGGCGTTCTTTATCAAAGAAGATGGGAATGGATACCCCGCTTTTACCATCGCGGTTTTTATCGATCTTAATCAAATAATTGACATCTTTAAATTTCTGCAGGTCTTCTCTTTGCATTATCTCCTCCTTGGTTACCGGAAGGAGTTTTAACATCAAATCGCATTCATTTTTCATTCGCCGGGCTCCTTGAAGAGTTCCATCCTCATTCAACTGAACTAGACACATTACTGCCAGCCCGAGATTCTGAGCCAGCATCTTCTGCGTTTTTACGATTTGTTCAAGTATCTGCCATTCGGCATAGTTGGGGCTTATTTTGTCCATACGCCCAACATAGTCTAGTATCAACATTTGAATATCTTTTTGTACTTTGAATTTGCGGGTTATAGATATTGTCTTTTCGGGGGTAAGGTTGGGGCAGGGATAAGAATAAAACCCGCTATTTCTAAGACTCGAATAGGCCTGGGCTACCTTGGATAATTCGCTCGATGTCAGGTCCCCCATACGGATCCTTTCATGCTCTATCCGTGATAACATTGCTCCCCATCGCAAAGCTATTTGTACCCTGCTCATTTCCGTATTAAGATATAATATATTTTTACCGCCTTGTACTGCGACCGCGTTGGCAGTGTGCAGGGCCAGGGCTGTTTTCCCATGACCGGTTTGAGCCCCTATAATTATCAAGTCGCCCGGTTTGTATCCTAATGTTACTCTATTAAGATAATCAAAGCCGGTCGGCAAGCCGTCAAGAGGTATTACCCCTTTATGTAATTCTTTTATTTCCCGGTATCTGAGGTAGCGTCTTTCTACCTCCTCGTATCCTAGAGATGCCAGCTCCGGTGGACTATCTACGTTTTCACCTATGTCAAGTGCAGTAAGGTTGGTTAACTCCTCTTCGGCTCCCATTAACAGGCTGTCGGCTGATAAATCTGCCAGTTCCTGCAGCTTTAAATAGTTGTTGCGGAGAAAGCTTTCAAACCGGCGCAGGCGTGATTTTTCTTTAACTTTTTCTATCCAGTAGACTATATTTTCATCTTCTATGTAATGTTCGGCAATATACGAGATCTCCGCTATTTCTTGTGAGTCTCGGAAGATGTTCAGGCGGTGGGCTTCTTTTAAGACTTCGACATAAGTCGGATGTACTTCACTCTGGTATAGGCGACAAATCAATTCAAATATAGTTCGGTGCAGAGGCTGATAAAAATCATCCTCTCGTAATGAGTCATTAGCTTCAATACAAGCATCTTCGAAATTCATCATGGCGGATAAGACCCGCCGTTCACTCTCCAGATCGATTAATTGATCCTCCGGTGCTCTAAACAGTGACACAGTGTTTTCTCCTTTATATAACCTGTACTTTTCGTTGGTCTGGTTATTAAGACGAAAAGTTGGAATCCTTTGTGATTCCAACTAATTTCCGATTCCGGTTATTTTATTACCAATATACTATCTTTATTGTTTGGTGTCATCCATTAGGCTGGGGGGAATATATATCTCTCCATGGTCTTCTTCGGTTACAGGCTTGACCAAATTAAGCCGATTTTTATCCGAACGACGCCTGGTCTTATATTCTTTAATTTGAGCTTCAACCTCGCTCAAGGATTTGATTCCTTTTTCACTCCAGTTAACCAATATTCCGTCTATGTATTCCAGTCCTCCGGTCCGGGTTTTATTGCACATTATTTCCCCGGCCTTTTTTATCAGATCAGTTGAAAATCCCCAATCATAACGCCATTTATAGTAGACCTTTTTTCGTGCCTCGGCGTTCATATCGATTCCGGTATAGCTTCCAAATTCCGCAACCTCGGGATCAAAAGTATTCAAGGCAGGCCTCTTTGGTTCATCTACAAAGGTCTTGAAGTAATTTTCCATGCCTTCCAGATTGTTTATGGAACATTCTTTAAGACCACGGGCAATTTTGCTTATCTGATGAGGTTGGTTAATCTTTCTTTCAAAACAGAGTTCCAACATACAAAGAATGAATTCCGCCCGGAAGCCGTATTGTTCCATCCATTTGCGCAGATCACTGCTCATTCTGATGGAGATGGGACTTCCGATTTTCTTGGATATAAAATCAGATATCTTTTTAAATTCCTGCGGATTGACAGGCCGTATCTCCACCATTATTTTGTTGTTTCGTTCTTCTTCCAGTTCATTTTCCAGGACTTCAATTCTTCTGGCATAATCTTCGAAAAGCGAACCTTGTTTGGGTAATTCGTTTTTGAATTCCGGATGATCTCTGGAAATAATGTCTTTGAGCCGGCTGAACAGAGTCCCAAGGGATACGTTCCTTGCTGCAAATTCGAGCCCGGGCCCACTTTCGATGGCTATTATACCTCGCTGTTCCAATCGGTTAAGCCTTCGCGAAAGCCGGTTTTTTGACAGATTAGGACAGACTTGCATTATCTGTCCTATTTCAACTCCGGTTCGAAATAAGGGTTTTGATTTGTTCCAATAAACGAAAAATATTGCTCCAAGTATTCCTAAATCTTCCGGTTCAAGTTCCAGTTCTACAGAGTAGTGGTACAGTATGCCGGGTACCTGAACAAAGCCCCAGCGATAAAATTCAAGAGTGGCCTCAAGATCAGTCATGGTATGCCCCCAATGAGAAGTATGGAAATTATAACATATGAATCATCTACGAAACAATCAGACTAATACCCCGTAAAAGGTGACCACATCGTAAAAGGAAGCTTTTTCATTTGGACAGGCTGTCTCTTGCGGTGTTTTGATATCATGTGTTTTTCTGATGGATTAAACAAAGCCAGCAGTCAGGAGCTATCCTAAAAGCTTGTTCCTGACTGCTGGCGTCGGATCATATTATTTTTCCAGACACTGCTTGGCGTTGTTAATAGCCTTGATCAGTTGGTCATACTCTCCTGCTTCCCACTTGCTCTGGAAGAAACGATTTATGTCAGCCCGGAATTGGTAATAAGCTTGCTCGGCTTGCAGCGCAGCATCGGGCTGTACAACAACCGGTTTCGCAACCGGTTCAGGTTTAGTTTCCACTGGTTGTCCAATTTCGACTTGATCCTGCCATCCGGGTATATAGGTCTTTACTTGAAATTCTTTTTCAATAAGCTGACTGAGAGTCTCCTGGGCCTGTCCTTCACCATGAACCAAAAAAATTTCTTTGGGAACAGATTTGAAACCCTTAAGCCATTTCATTATTCCAGCCTGGTCGGCATGAGCAGAATAACTCTCAAGCTGACGGATATCCGCTTTAACAGCAATATCTTCTCCGTGTATGCGGACCAGTTTTTCTCCTTCTAATAAGCGTCTCCCCAGGGTACCTACCGCCTGATAGCCGACAAACAAAATCGTTGATTCCGGCCTCCACAAATTGTGCTTAAGATGATGTTTTATTCGACCGGCATCACACATGCCACTGGCGGATATAATAATGGCTCCCATGACTTCATTAAGGCCGCTGGACTCTTCCTTCGACCGGGCAAACTTCAACTGTGGCAATGAAAAAGGATCCATTCCTTCCTGTAATAACGCAAGGGTCTCTTCATCATAACATTCCCTGCTCTGCTGGAATATTTCCGTAGCCGCAATGGCCAGGGGGCTGTCGATAAAAACAGGCATTCCAGCAGGTAATTTTCCTTGCTGATTCAGAATATTCAAATCGTAGATCAAGTCCTGGGTCCGCTCGACTGCGAACGCAGGAATTACCAGGTTTCCTCCCTTTTGCCTGGTGAACTCGATTGCCTCTAACAGTTGGTCTATTCTATTCCCATTTGACCTATGCAACCGATCTCCATAAGTGGATTCTATAAACAACACATCGGCGGTATCTAAGAAGGTGGGATCCTTTATTATTCTTTGACTGTAGTTGCCGAGGTCTCCACTAAATATTAATTTGTGGTTTTCATTCTTCTCAGCAACCCACATTTCTATCATGGCAGAACCTAATATATGCCCGGCATCGCGAAATTGTAGTCTTATATCCTTCGCTGGACTAAACATCTCATCATAGTGCAGTGGTTTAAATTGCTGAAGGCACTTTTGGGCATCCTCAACGGTATAAATAGGCTGCATGGTTTGTTTGCCCGAGCGAAGGGCCTTGCGATTTTTTCTTTCAACTTCAGACTCCTGTATATGGGCTGAATCGGGCAGCAAAATACTCGCCAAATCTGCGGTGGCGTAGGTGCAATAAATTGGTCCAGTAAAACCATTTAGGCATAGTTTAGGAATTAGACCAATATGGTCAATGTGGGCATGGGTTAACAGCATAAAATCCAGAGAAGCGGGGTCGATCAAAAAAGCCTGATAATTTCTTTCTCTAATTTCCGCGAGACCCTGAAAGAGTCCGCAATCGACGGCAAAACGGCTTTGATCAGTTTCGAGTACAAAAAACGAACCGGTAACGGTTCGAGCTGCTCCCAAAAATGTGAGCTTCATATCCTATTCCTCCCCAACAACAATGCTTTTTTAGATTATACCGCAACTATTTTCCTTTTGTCTTCCTTCTTAGCTAGTCGCCCATAATCTTGCAGCATATTCTCAAGTTCCTGTTTCATCAATTCCTTATTACCGGTGTTGGCTGCCTCAAGTACACTGTCAAATCCGATACTGCCCCAGTCCCTTAAAATGTCTTCAACCATAAGTTCCCCAAGAACTTCTGAGTATCTACAGTAGGTTCGCTCCAAAGATTGATAGAACACGAACTTTAGCTGTCTCACCTTCGCTACTATGTCTTCAATACTTGTGTCTTCCCTTTCACACATCCACACTGCCTGCAGAAAGCCGTTATGCAACAGGGAATTGTTCAATACCTGAGAACATAGTTCCTTTTTATACTGCTTCAACAATACAAATCTCAAGTAATCATCAATCTCTCTTTTACCTTCCGGGGTCAACTGGCTAAAACGCGATATCAACTGTATTTCCTGGCTTGTCATGTTCGGAATCATTGATACCCCCCCTGTGAATAAAATCGGTTTTCACAGGCAAGTATTCGCGCTTGTTTTACGCATATCCTTTTTTAATTTATCTTAATTTTCTTGCTATTTATTTATGTTTTCGACGATATTCTCTTTTTTGCTTACAATCAGATTCCATAGCCGATGATAATTACCTATCCCGGTACTTTGCAACAAAACGGCCGATTCTAGACAACGCTTCTTCAATATTATCAGCGCTGGCCGCATAACAGCAACGAACAAAACCCTCACCGGATGAACCGAAGGCATTACCGGGAACTACGGCTACTTTTTCTTCAAATAACAGTTTTTCAGAAAACTCTTCCGAGGTCATTCCCGTGACAGAAATTGACGGAAAAACATAAAAGGCTCCCCGGGGTTCAAAACAATCCAGACCAATATCTTTTAATCCTTTAAGTATCAATCTGCGGCGGTAGTCATAATTTTCTACCATTCTTCGCATTTCCGGTTCGCCATGGCGCAAAGCCTCAATGGCAGCCATCTGTCCTATGATGGAGGCACATAGCATGGTATACTGGTGGATTTTATTCATGGCTTCAATGACACTTCTATTGCCGCAGGCATATCCTATCCGCCAGCCGGTCATGGCATAGGCTTTGGAAAAACCGTTTAATACCAATGTTCTTTCATACATACCAGGTAAGGTGGCTATGGAAACATGGGTGCTGTCGTATGTCAACTCGCCATAAATCTCATCTGAAATGACATATAAGTCGTTCTTAATAATTATATCAACCAGTGCTTCCAAATCCTGTTTCTTCATTATTCCGCCAGTTGGGTTGTTAGGATAAGGCAATATTAGTATCTTTGATTTTTCCGTTAAGCCTTTCAATAAGTCATCTGGGGTAAGCCGAAACTCGTTTTCGGCTGTGGTTTGAAGTTGTACTGGCCGTCCTCCACTCATAATGGTGCAAGGAACATAAGACACATAACTGGGCTCAGGAATAAGAACTTCATCCCCGGGCATGACTAATGCCCGTATTGCCAGATCTGCAGCTTCACTAACTCCGACTGTTACTAATATTTCTTTATCACTGTCGTAGTTCAATCCCTGCCAGTTTTTCTGATATTTCGCTATCTCTTCACGTAATTCAGGCAACCCCTGATTAGATGTATACATGGTATAACCCCGTTCCAGGGAATCCAAACAAGCCTCTCGTATGTGCCAGGGGGTTACAAAATCAGGTTCACCTACACCAAGAGAAATAACGTCATGCATTTTTGATACTATATCAAAGAATTTACGTATACCCGATGGCGGTAAATCAATCACCACCGGTGATACGAACCTGCTGCAGTCTATCATGGGCTAACCACCAACCTTCTGTCATCTTCTTTGTCATCAAATATAAAATTATCCTGCTTATAACGTTTTAGAATGAAATGGGTAGTCGTGCTCTGAACTTGAGCCAGACTTGATAATTTTCGTGATACGAACTTTGCTACTTCTTTAAGATCTTTTCCCTGAACTACAACCGAAAGGTCATAGGTGCCACTCATCAGATAGACACACCTGACTTCGGGGAAACGATAAATCCTTTCAGCAATGGAATCGAAACCAACTTCGCGTTCGGGTGCGACCTTAACATCTATCATGGCCGTTACCCCTTCATCGCCCATTTTGTCCCAATTAATTACCGCGTGGTACCCCAGAATAACCTTTTCCTTTTCCAACCTGTTAAGGGTTGCTTGAATATCCTCCTCGTTTACTCCAACCATTGCGGCCATCTGCTGAGCTGAATGGCGGGCATTCTGTTCCAGTAGTTGTAACACCTTTTCATCTAGACTCATACTAGACCTCCTTTGTAATATTTTATTTACTTTGCCAAAAACGGTTTGCTATTAAGCATAAAATAAAAAATTAAACCCCCATCCCTGGTTAGGGACGGGGGTCATATTCCCGCGGTACCACCCTAGTTGACTTTTGCGGTCCACTCTTTCCCCTTAACGGAGGGCTCCGTCCGGTTTACCCCTTAAGGTTCACCAGCACTCCCGGGTGGCCTTCACCTATGGCCTTCTACCGGCTTACACCAAATACCAGCTCTCTAAAATCCGGCCTACAGGCTACTTTCCCGTTCATTGTTTTCGTCTATGTACATTGTTGTAATTCTATCACCAGAAGTCCGGTAGGGTCAACCCCCTACATTCAGTAGTTCGTTCTGCCTTGCCATTCCTGCTGTTGAATACTACCGGATCTGAATTTATTAATAAACTCTATTACTACCCATAATTGCGTAAATTAACGGTACGTACTTATTCAGGCACGCCAACTGTAACCGCTCTAGATATTTGATTGTCTGCTTCATTGTCTTCTATGTATAGTTGATCCGAATCGACCCAGCCAATCAGGTAGCCGGTCCCCTGGGTGTCCTTTGGCAATTTAACAGACAGTTTTAATACCTTTCCGCTTGCATCGATAGATATTTTTCTTTCCTTTAAACAAGTATCTCCAGCATCAAGCACGTTATCAGTTGACCAGAATAACCTGACCATTGTTTTCTTGGCAGTTACATCAGTACTATTGGTAAGATTCAAAGAGATTGTGGTCGATTTTCCGGCCGTAATTTGTTCCGGCGCTTCGATAGCCTGAACTGCCAACTCCGGTACATTGATTGAAATATTCAATCTGGCTTGATTGTTACTTTCGTTTGATTCAGTAACATCGTTATTCGTATCTGCAACTGCCAATAACGTATAAGTCCCCTTAGTCAATGTATACGGTATTGACCACCTGACAGAGCATTTTTTGAATCTGCCCGCGCTTACGGAGGATACTTTCTTTTCTGCAAGCGTTGCTATTTCAGTGCCCTGATTATTAAGAAGGCTGAATTTGGTTGTAGATCTAACTGCACGCCCTGTTCCAATATTGTTTATTAAAGCCGTTACTGTAATACGTGAACCTACACCGACATTGGTTACCATAGAACTATCAAATTCGCAAGTCAAATCTGAACCCTGAGTCGGGGTTTCTTTGCCAACCACAACCTCGCATGTGTCCGTTAAACTGCCGTCAACACTGATAGCCATTATATATGCCGTGCCCTTAGCTACAGGGGTTACAATACCATTGGTGACAGCGGCAACAGTGCTGTCACTCGAACCCCAGACTACTTCTTTGTTCGTAGCATCTGACGGGGAAATTGTAGCGACTAAGGTCTCCCTTTCTCCACCTACATTTAACTCCAGTTTATGCTTATTTAGGGTTATAGCTGTTACCGGGACGTATTCTGCGCTGACGGTCAATATGCAGGTGTCGATAAACCCACCATCTTCTGCAGTTGCCGTTATAGTCGCAGTTCCCTCTGCTATCGCTGTTACAACTCCATTCTGGTCTACCGTTGCTACATTATTGGCATTACTGCTCCAGGATACATTCTTATTTGTGGCGTCGGTCGGTTTTATTGTGGCGGTTAGGGTTCGCTGATTCCCCGGAGCAATGGTCAAGGTTGCCGGTGAAACGGTTACTTCCGTTACCGGGACATTTTTGCTCACTGTTACGTAACAGTCTGCCGTATACCCGCCATCTTCCGTAATTACTGTTATGGTTGCGTTTCCCAAAGCTACTGCCGTTACTTTCCCGTTCTGATCTACCGTGGCAATACTTGGTCGGCTGCTGCTCCAACCCACATTCTTATTTGTGGCATTAGACGGTTCAACATTTGCCGTCAGAGTTCGGCTGCCCCCTGGTGCTAGGGTTATTATACTGGGGGTTATGGTTACACCTGTTACGTGAACATCACCAGATGTTACTGTTACAACACAGGTAGCTGTCTTAGCTCCATCTTCCGTAGTTACCGTAATAGTTGCAGTTCCTTCTGCCACCGCCGTTACTTTCCCATTTTG
>JBLMZW010000237.1:0-10962 GCA_050259035.1 Chitinophagales bacterium
GACTGGTCAGATTCAGGCCGGGGCAATAGCCGCTCGTTCCTGGTCTCCTCGCCAACAACACCAGCGGCTTGTTTCGCCGGCGGCGGGCAACCTGCCAACACTACATCCGTGTAGTAGTGGCAGGTAGTGCAACATCCAGTTGCCCTAACCCACCGCTGGAAGTCGGTCTCAACTGCGCCGGGTGTTGTAGCGTCTCGTCGAATGTCACTCGTCGGCTATCTACCCCAGTCCTTGACTTGGCGAATGCTTGCGTCCCCTATTAAGCCGTCGTATTCTCAGTTGTTTACAGGCCGCGGAATTGCCAGTCTTTCGTGACCGGCAATTTGACTATCTTTTCGACCAGCACCCCGGTATCTTTTATAATGGCCTCGACCTCCTGCAAATCCTCCGCTTCCACAATCAAGGATATGCCGCAGGAGGACCTGGCAGCTCGCGGGGTAGGGGCAATAGTGTTCTTAATGCCCTTTTGCTTTAATTCCCGGTTAAGACGCAGACCCTCGTTATGGTTGGGAAAAAGAATATAGTAACGGTAGTCTGTTTCCATAGTACGACCTACTTCCGCAGCATTTCCAGATAGGCCTCCACTCTGGTTCTCAACTGCTCGTAATCCTGTTCGCTGTAATCGGTCTCAATATGCATAACCGGGATATTCTGAGCAGCTAAAGCCTGTTTAACCAAATGGCTTTCGGTGGAGTAGAGGTTGCAAAACTGGAGATTTACGTCTATGATACCGTCAACCTTGTACTCCTCGGCCAATCTGATGATGTCTTCTACACGGCCCGGGTTAGGGGTGAAACAGGCGCAATTAGTTTTCATATAGCGCTCCGCCAGGGCCCTGACCTGACCCTCCAGATCAGTCGCGCTTTCATCAACCAGGTGTTCGAAATAACGGGTACCGGTACATGACTCTTCCACCACCACCGATGCTCCGGCCGTTTCAATAATATGATGCAGTTTCCAGTTCGGTATGGCCATGGGAGTCCCGCTGACCATGATCCGCAGGGCATCCTCGGGGAATACCCCCTCCTTGTTGCTTATTCGCTTTTCCAACTCTTCAGCCAGCTGATTGCCCATCTGAGCACAGCGAGCCGGATCATCGTAGAAAGCGATCTGGGTTACCAATAAGGCATCCTTACCGCTTATGGGCAACGGTGAGGCTTTGCGGGCGTTAGACAAACGCTGTAGGGCCCTGCGTTTGTTGTTAATAAGCTTTATGCTTTCCCCTAATTTCTCAGGGGTCACTTTATTCCCGGTCATTTTTTCCACGACATCAATAAAACTCATTATCTCATCGGCAAAAGAAGCAATGTCTTTCTCTCGCTTCATCTGCGGGACATCAATTACATGGAGCGGTACCTCGTTGGCCAGTATCTCCCATGCCTTCTTTTTGCCATCACAGGTGGTCTCGCCCACATACATATCGGCTATTTGGAAGAATGGGCAGGTTTTATCCAGCCTGGCTCCCACTGAAGCCTTAATCAAGGGGCAGGTATTGGCGGGCAGTACTTTTTCGCCCCCGGACACCCAGAATTGTGATCCTCCGCATAATCCGGCCGCAATTCCACCTGCGGCGAAAACAACTTCGTCCGGAACGTAAACACAGAAGGTACCGAATACCTTGCCGCCCTGTTTCTGATGTTCAATCAGTTCCGATGGCCTAACACCGTGGATTTCAGAAACCACAAAATCATAGAAATCCATACCCTGAGGGCGGTTTTTTTGGGAGAGATAGATTCCCCCGAACGCGTCAGGCAGCACTTCACATAAGAGATCATGTTTTTCCAGGTCCATCCCCAGATCGGTCCACATTTGACGATAATCAGCCACTATGAATCCTCCTCTCGATATATATCCACATTCTCCTAATACATTGGTCCAATAGGCCGCAGCTACTTGCCTCTAACAATAATAATTCCGTATTAAACTTACTCTAAAGACAGCTATACTTTATCACTTTTATTTTTATATTAAAAATAAAAATAAGTTATAGTTTGCAAGTTGCTTGAATGGCTGGAATCCAAGGAAATTAGCTGACATAGGACTAGATTCTGGTGGTGGGGGTATAGGTTGGTGGAAGTCTAATAGGGGAAAAGGCGGCCTGTCAGAAAAGCCGCCTCTATTTCAGTTCATCCAGATCGTATGGTGTCTCCTGATATACATGGTAATTCAGCCAATTGGTGAACAACAGGTTAGCATGACTCCGCCACTTGACCATAGGGGGCTCCATGGGATCATCGTTGGGGAAATAATTCCGGGGAACATCAATCTTCAGCCCCTTACTAACATCACGGTCGTATTCCGACTTTAGGGACAAGGCATCATATTCCGAATGACCGGTGACAAAAATAAGGCGTCCATCTTTGGAAGAAACAATATAGACCCCGGCTTCCGCAGATTCCGAGAGTATTTCTAGATCCTCGATTCCTTCAATATCCTCCCGCCTGATTTCACAGTGACGGGAGTGGGGCACGAAAAATTCATCGTCAAAGCCCCGCAAAAGGGGGATATTTCTACGGTTGCAGGTATGGGCGAAAACCCCAAACAACTTCTTTTCCAAAACGTATTTAGGCACTCCGTAATGATGGTATAAGCCTGCAAAAGCCCCCACGCAAATGTGCAGGGTGGAGAAAACATGGTGCCGGGTCCAATCCATGATCTCCTGGAGTTCCTCCCAGTAATTGACCTCCTCGTATTCCAACTGCTCCACCGGGGCCCCGGTGATAATCACCCCATCAAACTTTTGCTTTCTGATATCCGAAAAGGTGTTATAGAAATTGGATAGGTGTTCCGCTGGGGTATTCTTGCTGGTATGGTTCTCCGGCCGCAGAAGAACTATCTCCAACTGCAGAGGGGTGTTGCTGAGCAAACGCAATAATTGGGTCTCGGTTACGTTCTTTACCGGCATCAGGTTCAATATTGCGAGCCGCAGCGGGCGGATATCCTGGGTAAAAGCGCGTTTCTCCCCCATTACGAAAATGTTTTCGTTATTTAATACCTCAGTTGCGGGCAAAGCATCAGGTATTTTAATCGGCATTGTTTTTCTCCTTTAGTCTTGGTCTTCTGGGACAGTGCCATTGAAGGCATTCCTATTCTTACTATTCCTATTAATTTGGTAGTAATATAATGCAAAAAAATGAGGTCACTAAATCCCCCAGATGCTATTTATCTTTGCCATTAAACGATAAACCATGCCCAACACTATCCCGACTAAATTAATAGGAATAATATTATATTAGTATAGATTAGTCCTCACAGCAAGACATTAGTTTTGGACCAGAGTTAGAGGCCAGAAGCCTTAAGCACCCCGTTTACTGCATTCCACAGTAATTTCCATTCAGGAAAAGTAAAATTAAATACAGAAGGTAAATAAAATAATATAGAGAAGATAATACCTAACACCGCTGGTATATACTACATATATGCCGAAAATAGGAAAGAAGGAGACGTTTTGAGAGCTATAAGTTGGAAAGTGGGAATTGCGGCACTGATCATGGTATTCATGCTTACCTCTGTTATCAGCCTGACCTGGCTGGTACAGCCGGTCTATGCCGCTGATAATAAAGACATCTCGGCCAGTTTTACTGACAGCAACTTTAAACAGGCGGTATGGGAATGGCTTGGCCGTACTGGTGATCCTGGAACGTTCACCAAACAAGATTTGATAAACAATATGGAGCCGAAGAACTATCAACTTGATTTATCGGGTAAACAAATCGGAGGTCTGGCGGGTTTAGAAAACTTTGAAGGGATGGATCTAAAAACCCTCTACTGCTATGGTAACCAACTTACCAGCCTGCCTAAACTACCCATCAGCCTGGAGACTTTGAGTTGTGAGCAAAACCAACTAACTAGCCTGTCTAAACTACCCAGCAGTCTGGAGATATTGTCGTGCGGTGGTAACCAACTTACCAGCCTGCCTAAACTGCCCAGCAGCCTGGAGACTTTGCGCTGTGAGCAAAACCAACTTACCAGCCTGCCTGACCTACCAGGCAACTTAACTCGTTTTAAATGTGAATGTAACTACATTAATGTTTTTAGCAGTGATCTGGCTGCCCAAATTAATAACATACCCGAAAAGACAACCACCCCCCAGTATAGATTTAATTGTATAGGACCTCTGACAGTGGGAAATACCCCGGTGCAGATTAGCAGTCTTAAGAGACAACAAACCGGCGACGGAACTTATTGGGGTAAAGATGAGAGTATCACGGAATTGGGGAAGTTTAGATTCTCCAGTTCGGATAAAAAGGTCGCCAAGGTCGATAAAAGCGGGTTAATAACTGCATGTGGGGGAGGAACCTGTAAGATCTATGCCCTGTATAACGGAGTAGATTCCGAGTATGCCAGGGCCGAAATACCGGTAACTGTCCCCTGGAATCTGAGCGTTACGCTAAATGCTCCGGCTGATGTGGTCGCAGGTACCAAAATATCGGTAACCGCTGTTGTAACTAATGAGGGCGGTGCGATGACCCCTCCCAATATGGTTGAGTTTCAATTGGGGGATCAAAAGTTAACCAAGAAACTCAGCAAACTAAAACCGGGCAAGAGTAAAACATTTAAGGTTAAAATGAGTGTCCCGGATACTACTGGCGTATTCGGGTTGACGGCAAAACTGGTATCTTCCGCGGGGGACGAAGTCCCGAACAATAACCAGGCTCAGTGCCGCGTAGCCGTATACCAGCCGGATTTAAGGATTAATAAGGAGAACCATACGGACGACGGGTCGAACGTTACCGTGAATTTAGAAATCGCCAATTTAACCATTGCTCCTGCCGGAAAATTCGTAGTACGCATTTATGGGGATGAGAACCAGATCCTGGCAGAGAAGAAGGTATCCGGTCTGAAACAGGGTACCATGATTCTGACCATAATATTTAAAACCCCGGATGGCTTTGCCGGAGGATCCGCTAAAGCAATTATCGATGTGTATAATCAGGTTGAAGAGGGAGATGAGGGAAACAACGAATTTCTATTCGACTTTGCTCCCTAGATGAAGCGGGAGCCGGGATTGAGAACATGTCTCTGACTCAATCTCGCGTCCTATTGTCATAAAAGATCCGGGAATACCAGCTTTATAGCATGCCAACAGCCAGTCGGAGTTAGTTCCAACTGGCTGTTGTTTGGGAACGCCGCTTTGTATAAGTTAAACGTGGGGAACTCTTGCGTTTTACTTTTCACGTCTCACCTTTTACTTTTCGCCCCAAATACCAGCCAGGCCATGATTGGCAGCCAGGCGGGAGCCCGGCGAACCCGGTAAGCCGTATAAGATAAAAGTAGAATGTGCGGTCTCATATGTGTTGCCTCTTACGTCTAACGTCCCATTTTTCAACGGGAAACGAAAATTTGCCCCAATTCACAAACCCTTATCGTTGGAAAAGGAATGGAATCAGCATATTAAATCGCGGAATACTCGCTCCAACTCCGACTTATCGAGGTTTCCCGTTGCGGTCTCCAATACAGCCAGATACAGAATCCCGTTTTCATCAATAATGGTTATGCCATTTAATTCGAGGAAAACTAAACCCGAGGCGAGGGCAGTTCTTTTATTACCATCAAAAAACGGGTGGTTCTGGCAGATATGAAAGACATAAGTCACAGCCATCTCGAAAAGGTCTTTGTATAAATAGTTTCCATCAAAAGTCATTGCGGGTGCTGCTACGGCGGAGCCGAGCAATCCGTAATCTCTTACCCCCAAATGACCTCCATACCGTTCAATTTGGTCCTTATGGATCTCAACTACCTCGGCCAGGGTTAAAAACCTTGGATTTACCATGTTATTCACCCAGTTTACGCAGGGTTTCCCCATGAAGAGTATTTACTTTCTCCAGGGCTGAACGAAACTTCTCTTCACTGGCTTCTTCCGGAAGTGGAGAAATGATAAGGCTTTTCCCGTCAGTGGAAAGCTTTAAAGGGGTAGTCATTGTTATGCCCAGCAGTTCTAAAATCGCCTTATCGATTATGAGTGCCGCACTATTGCCGTGGGCTGTTAATGTCTTAACCATACTAATACCTCCCGGGTATCATATTGTATATACATTGTAACACCTCTATAAACTGATGTAAATATCTGGTATCATAGAATGACGAGGCTGATCTTAGGTTAATAAAGAAACATTATATGAAGAATACGACATTCTGTTGTCTTTGGTCAGGGATATACTAAGATCACAGTCAAACAACCGCACTTACTAACATACATTGTTTAAAACTTGTCACTAATTTCCCACTTATCACGCCTTTCATCGAGAGGAGGTTTATTTATGGGTCAGATTTTTGAGACCATACTCGAATTTTTCGAGGACAACGATTGGCAAGTTGATTTAGTTGATTTTAACCTCTTGCGCACCGCCTTTTTCGGCAAAAACGGGAAGTTTGACCTTTATGGCCACGAACTTACGGACAAAGAGGGTATTCTTTTTCACTGCAGATGTCCGGTAAATGTTCCTGAATCAAAAAGGGTCGAGGTTGCCGAATTCCTGACCAGGGCGAATTTCGAAATGCTGCTGGGCAATTTTGAAATGGATTGGGAGGATGGAGAAGTCCGGTATAAAACCAGTTTATACACCAACGATGAAGCGGCGACAGTTGCTATGGTTGAACCTCTCGTATGGAGCAATGTTTACAGAATGGATCAGTACTTCCCCGGGCTGATGTCCATTATATATGGCAACCTGAGTCCTAAAGAGGCAATCGATATGGTAGAGACCGAAGACGAAGCCCAGAACGAAGTAGATCGATAATCACTCTAACACCCGTTCGATCTACTGTCGCCGGGCGTGGTATAAAGTAGAACAGAGATTATAATCCTTTCTGGGAACGCCGGGCTCTAGCCCGGCAGCCAGGCTGGAGCCTGGCGAACCCGGTAAGCAGTATACGTTAAACGTTAGAAGTTTAAAGTTAAACGGGGGACCTTTTGCGTTTTACTTTTCAGGTTTTAACTTTCACTTTTCACCCCAAATTCCAGCCTGGCTATGATAAGTAGCCAGTTGAGCCTGGCGATCCCGGTGAGCAGTATAAGTTAAACGTTAGAAGTTAAAGGTTTAACGTGGAAACTCCTGCGTTTTACTTCTTACGTCTCACGTTTAACGTTTCACTTTCAGCCAGATAGGAGTAAGGCGGTGCTATGATTTCTATTCTAGAATCCGTTCAATCTGGTCCAGCCGGGCGTTAGCCATGAAGTAGCGGAAGGCGCGGGTTTCGCGCTCGACAGTCCTGAGGTTGCGGTAGGTGCGGGAGCGGGTATTTATCTTGCCATCCCCTAGCAGGGTTATCTGGAGCTTAGTTCCATCAGCTTCGAAAGACAGTAGGCCGGATTCGCGCAGAAGGCGGAGGCCCAGCCAGACGGTTATCTCCAGTTCGCCGGTGGCGGCGGCCAGGTCTTCGATGGAGGCGGCACCACCCTGGTGCGAAAACTGTTTGATTGCTCCCATAAGTCTTTTTATTAACGAAGCATTCGTTGTTAGGACCAGATAGGCTAATATCAGACGACTGCAGCCGCTTCGGGCTACCATTTCCCTTATAACTCGCAGGTGAGGCGGGATGGTCAGAAGCACCAGGGTATCGCAGGGCGTTATAGTGTAACGATTCATCCCCTTGGGCTGGCCTTCAGCAAAAGAGCAGCAACCGGGCTCCAATTCCAGGTGAGGAAGCAAACCAGGTTTAATCCGCGAATCTATTATCTCCAGAGCCGGTCTAACCACTGGTTTAGACACTTCCGGCGTCTCTTCCAGACTGATAATGTTTAATTGAACAGTTTCAATACCGCGAAACCGATTGCAGCCTAAGGAATAAACCGCCCTGACACTGCATTCCGCCGAGGGGATATCTTCAGCCCTCCACCAAACGGCTCCGTGGGTGAAACCGTCCTGTCCCAGAGTTAGACGATAGTGCTGACCATCACCGATCGGCCTAACAGATAAAATAGCGGTTTTGTCAGTTGAAAACCGGGGGCGGGGGTTACCTTCGCCAAAGGGGGCCAATCGTTCCAGCTCCCGACAGGATTCCAGGGTCATTTCTCTAAAGGAAAGGGTAATATCGGGCTTCCTGATAACAGGCTGCCCGGTTAGGTCTTTATCCAGAACCTTTTGTAGGACAGGGATGAACTTTTCTAAGTTGCCCCGTTCTAAAGAGAAGCCGGCGGCACCGGCGTGGCCGCCGAACCCGGTCAGGTACTGCTGAACCGCAGCCAGCCCTTCATACATATTTACCCCGGGCACTGAGCGGGCGGAACCGGTCACCACATCCTCAGTACCGGCCTTAATGGTCATTAAAACCGCAGGAACATCAAATTTCTCGCAGAGGCGGCCGGCGACGATGCCGGTCACACCCTGGGCCCAGTTCTCATTGAACAGGATGATTGAACCGTGCGGGGTATAGCCTTCCAACTCGCCCACTATGTCTTCGACCAGTTGGCGGCGGGCCAGGTTGGCAGCATCTATTTCAGCAGCCAGGGGACGGGCCTCCTCCAAGTCTTCGGTTAACAGGAGTTCGACTCCGATGGCGGCCGAGGCCATACGGCCCGGGGCGTTCAATCGGGGAGCCAGATAAAACCCGATGGTTTCTTCATCCACTTTTTCCGAGCGGGTAAGATCAAGCAGGGCTTTAATGCCCGGCAGGGTATTATTTGAATTAAGAACCGCCAGACCCCGCTGAACCAGATAGCGATTCTCGGCCCGCAGGGGAACAACATCAGCTACCGTTCCCAGGGCCACCAACTGCAAAAGCCGCTGGTCAAATTCCACTCCCAAATGGTTGGATAGGGCGAGGGCTAACATGTAGGCAACTCCAACTCCACAGAGGTCCTGGCAGGGGTGTCCCTCCGTCAGGAGGCGGGGATTTACAATGGCATGGGCCAGAGGCAGTTCCTCGGGGAGCTCATGATGGTCGGTTACAACTATGGTCAAGCCCAATTCACGGGCCTTTAGGACCGCATCGTGGCTGGATATGCCACAGTCACAGGTAAGGATCAGTTCGGCACCTTCCCAGGCCAGTTCCTCCACCGCTGCTACTGAGAGGCCATAGCCGCCGGTAAAACGGTTCGGCACCTGCCAGCTAATTTTTCCTCCCAGCTGTTTAAGGGTCCTGACCAGGAGGGCAGTTGAAGTGATCCCATCAGCATCGTAATCGCCGTAGACCGCGATTTTTTTTCCTTCCTTAAGGGCATTGGCCATTATAACAACTGCCTCTGCCATGCCCTGAAGTTCCAGTGGGTCAGTTGCCTGATAGAAGGCTGGATTGAGGAATGCTTTAACCGCCTCAGGGTCGCGGTAGCCCCGCTGCCAGAGGATTTCGGCTACTATGCGGCTGCCGTTGACCAGGTTCAAAATTTCCTGATCGGGTTTTCTCCTCGAATTCATACCTGCCTCCTAAGAGGAAAATTCTTCGATATCATCCCAGGATAGGGCCAGGTCCAGGGTTCCCTCTTCCTCCATTGCAATAGCCGGAACCCCATGGCAGAGCGGAGAATACTCACAGTAAGGGCAGAGCCGCTCGTCCGCAGTGGCGGTAAATGACTCGTAGGGTTTCTCGGTTATCTCGTGAATCAGGCCGGTTAACAGGGCTTCGTCTTTATTCATCTGCTTCTGACTGTAGGGCAGGACCACCGAATTGCCCGGATGATTGGGGTTCCAGTAAATCATAATGATGTCGGCCGGAGCAATAGGGCGCCCCCAGTAGCCGCTGCCAGCCCGGGCCAACAGATAACGATAAACCACGGTCTGCAGTGATGCGCTGAGCCTGGTCTTAACCAGGCGTTTCTGATCGGTCTTCCAGTCGTAGATATAGGCCTTGTCGGCCAACATTAGAAGGTCGTACTTCGCCACCAGTTTAATATCGCCCTGAATAAGGCGCAACTCTTGCTCCGGCAGAAACTGCGCGTCTCCAGTGAAGAGACGATACCTTCTTAAGAGTTCCAGCCAGTCTCCCAATTGCCCTTCATAGGCGGGCATATGGCCGGCGGTAAAATAACGCCGGGCCGCCAGGTGAAAATCAGCCCCCAACTGCATGATATCGCCGGCCGGACGGGGCCAGTAGAGGCCGTCCAGGTAACGGCGGCGAAACCGCAGCTGGCAAAAACGGTAGGTATCCAGTGACAACTGGCTGTGGTAAAAATCAAGTATTGGCATTTTGACTGGCCTCCCCGACGTAACGAGTAAGTTCTCTCCAGATCTCGCTTTTGGCAAGATACTTCTTATAGCTGTTCATGCGGTGACCGTAGATCACCAGCTGCTCGCGGGCCCGGGTAAAGGCCACATAGAGCAGGCGCAAACCCTCCCGGATTTCATCTTCTTTGGCCTGCCGGATGACTGCATCCTTACTGGCCCTGGTTCCGTTTCGCATGTACTCCAGCTGAGCGTTGGCGGCCGCCAGAGGGTTTAAAAACTCGGCCTTCAAGTGCCCAAATTCACTCTTGCTTTTATCGTTTAGTTTTTCCGGGAATTCGTCCAATCCCAGGCCGGCGACTATTACTATGTCCCATTCCAGGCCCTTCGACCGGTGCTGGGTCGCTATTGTTACCACACCCGGCCGCGGGGTGTAACCACGGCTGTCGCGCAGAATTGAAGCCATGAAATTAGTGGAACGCTCCAGTTGCTTCATCTCTTCAATTATTTCGTTCAGGCCATATTCAGGGTTTTCCCGCAGAAGGCGGCTTACCTGAATGGATAAGTTACTGGCCAGTTCCAGGTCGTCTCCACTCATCCCCAGGTCTCCGGCCAAATGCAGGATCAGTTCATCGGGACGCAGGGCCGAGACTTCCAGCCAGCCACGCAGGCGGGCCAGGGCGGCCTGCAGATCCTCCAGTTCAGGGGTGCCGTCCAGTTCCGGGGGCAGGCGGTCCCATTCGCCGCCCAGAGGATAGAGTATATCCTCGGGCAGAAGTTCCTGCAAGAGGTCGGTTATGGGCCCGGGGTCGTAATCCTCGAAGCCCGGCAGTATTATTGGGATGGTATCCATTAGAAGATC
>JBLMZW010000238.1:0-4629 GCA_050259035.1 Chitinophagales bacterium
GGTGGCTAACTCTTCACGGGAGCAGGTGAGACTTCCGGATTCGCCGGATGTCATAAAGACGGTAATTACCTCGTGATTCAGACTGGTATGTTTGGCGATACTGCCGCCGCATCCCAGTATATCATCATCTGGATGAGGAGCGAAAACCATAATTCTTTTCATAAAAACATCCTTAAAACGTCATATATATTTTGTATTTTAATCTTTTTAATGGCTAATTAAAATTGTTGAATATGACCTCAGGTCTAATGAGCTTCAGACGCACTGTAATGTATTTACATCTTTTGCATTAATATTCTAAATTTTTGGAGTATACTCTAGTTGGAAGGCAGCTAATATGATATTAATTAAATATTTAATGGGAGGAGATATATTTAGTGGTTTGGTCAGATAAACCGGCATTCTTACCTTTGCATGATCCACTTATTAAGAGAGAGCACCTACAAGAGGATTTCAATGGAACTTCGGGCGTCGTTTGGAAAGGCGCTCGTATGCTGTCCCATGTTTTTACTGTATCAGAGGAGACTTTTAAGGCATTTGTGCCGCCGGAACTTAGCCCGACAGATTCGCGGATGGCAGCCGTGTTTGTTGCAGAGTATCCTTATTCATCACTTGGGGCATATAAACAAGCCGGGCTAATGTTCTACTGCCAATTTGAGAATACAGTAGGTTGGCACTTTGTTTGTAATTATGATGGTGCTATGGATAAGGATTTTACGATGGGGGCCGATCGATCATTCGCATTGGGTCGTGAACTAGGGTTCCCTAAATTTATGGCCAACATTGAGCTATTTAGAGAAGGTACACAGGTTATTGGCACTGTTCGCCGCCAGGGCATAGAAATAATACGAGTATGGGCTGATCTTCAGAATCCCGGAGAAGCATTTCCGGAGCAAACCTTTATCCAGTTTAAATCCCATCTAACTTCAGATACTAAAGCATATCTTTATAGAGAAATCTGGGCAGCAAAATTTACATACCACACACATATGATAAGGTTTGGAACCGGAGAAGTTCGATTTCCCAAGTCAAATGATCTGATCCAAAACTGTGTGGTCGAACAGCCGATTATGACATTCTATAGAGAAACTGACCAGTGCATGGAGATGCCCAAGACTTTAAAAGTCTTGCATAAGTAATCATGCTAACGAGCTCCGATTAGGAGCTCGTCTTTTGTCAATGGGTTTTTAGTTCGCCATGAGATCATATTTATAAAAAGTCAGACATAAACCCCTAGAATATGCAGGAACCTGGCTTCTATGTAGTCATAGTTGGATAAAGGATAATTATCCTGGTCATCGGTGTGTGCTGCTACTAAAATGTTAGCTGGGCTGATGGGCTGACGTACCGCGACAATAACCGGGGTATGTTGGAAAGTGGGGCCGGATCTGAACCTTAACTGGACCAGATCACCGGGGACTATAGAGGTCATTTCAGTTACCCGGGCAAATGGGCCTTTGGTACCATTGGTGGTAAGAAATCTATAGAGTTCATTTACCCCTGTCCAGGCCGGGGCCCGGTCATTGACGCTTACATAATACCATCCAAATTCTTTGGTAAAATTCATTACACCGCTTCCGGCATACAAGCACTGCGATGCAAAATTGGTGCAATCGCCTCCGATATTTTCGAAATCATAATATCTGGGGTTTCGGGCGTAAGCCCACCGGTGCGCATACTGTACTGCGGCATTTCTATCATAGTCTTTCACCGCAGGATCACGATAGTTTGCCTGCCATTTCATTCAGCATCAACCTCCCTGTGCCTCTGCCAAATTTAACCTTAGTTTATTAGTATGGATTAATATGGATAAGGGTTCCAGGAAAAGGCGTCTGCGGCAGCAAGGCGGAGCTTACCGGGTTTGACCTGGTTCGAGGGATGTTAATATCGGGAAACCGAAAACTGCAGTGACCTAATTGGCAGATTGATTGCATCGGCGTGTGAGAATTCGCCAAAGGCTGTTTGACTAAATATGCTTTTTGGAAGAAGAGAACAGTATAGAAATAGTAAATGCCAGTAATATTATTAACGGTATACTATATCGAAAGGAGGCAACAGTATGGCCGACAAGAAAAAAGACAGCAAAGCTACCTCTAAAATGATAAACAATAAAAGAGCTTGGGTTGTGGAAAACGAACCAAAAGATGATGAATGTCCAGTTAAAGAAAGCGATAATTGCAAAGTTCCCGGCGTTTTTAATGATTCCGATCCGATAGGCGGAGGTTAATTTTAAAAGTATTAGTTCTTTTGGGATACTATTACTTTCCAGATAAATAGCGAGTATTACTCGATTTAAGGACCCGTGAGGGTCCTTTTGTTGCACTTAAAATATTATTCCTTGCCATATGAATGGCACGTAACCCGCATATCAAGCTAGATGGAATAAGCCCGTGCTCAAATATTTTTCTCCCCGGTCTGGGAATATTACCACCACTAAGCCTTCCTCCAGGTCTTTAACGCATTCCAGTGCTGCAAGCATAGCCGCTCCGCTGCTCATACCTACAAAGATGCCCTCTTGCGCCACAATGGTTCGGGCCATGGCAAAAGCTGCTTCAGATTCGATCATAACCCTCCGGTCAATCTGGGTAGGATCGTAAATTTCCGGAACGATGGCTTCCTGCATGTTTTTAAGGCCCTGGATGTAATGTCCCAGAACCGGGTGCGCCTCAACTATCTGAATAGCAGGATTTTTGGCTTTTAGGCCCATTCCCACTCCCATGATGGTTCCAGAGGTGCCAATGGCGGACACAAAATGGGTGACCTTGCCCTCCGTATCCTCCCAAATTTCATTGGCAGTTGTTTCATAATGAGCCAGCTTGTTATATTCATTGGAAAATTGGTTAGGCATAAAGTATTTATCCGGGTAGTTGCGGCAAAGTTCATGGGCTTTCCTGATGGCTCCATCGGTACCCAGGGAACCATCGGTCAGAGTAGTCTTCGCTCCAAAAGCTTCAATCATCTTGCGGCGCTCAACGGAAACCGATTCACTCATGACTATCTCAACTGCATATCCCTTTACGGAACCTATCATAGCCAGACCAATTCCGGTGTTGCCCGAGGTGGGTTCAATTATGGTCTTCCCAGGAGTGAGGGCACCGCACTCTTCTGCCTGTTCAATCATTTTGATCGCAATACGATCTTTTATGCTCCCCGTAGGGTTAAAGCCCTCCAGCTTTGCGTAAAGCGGAATCTGCGGCTTCGGGTTTAACTTATTTATCCTTACCAAGGGAGTATGACCAATGGTATCTATAATATTGTCGTACATTAAGCATTCTTCCTCCCAGATTGATATCAACACTATATTATATCTTATCATTCACATGACAGTGAGAAAATGAATAACCGGTATATAATAATGATCCGTCTAGATTTAGTAAGCCCTAATATCAAAAATAGCAACGTATTGGGAGGAAGCAGGATATGTTGTGTGCAATTATATGTTAAAGGAAGTATTTATGAATGAACTTTTTAGGCTCATGAAGCGATTGCATAAAGGAGTTTAATATGCGTAAAACATTTTTAACCTGGCTGCTAGTATTTATAACCATTGCCTTTATAGTTGCATTTTTGGCTTCTTATAATATTCAAAGCAGGCAGGCCTACAAGAATGCTGAGAATCTGATTTTCTTAAAAATTACTGATGTAACCCAACAAATTATTATCAACAACAAAAATCTAGCTGATATTAGACAGGAAAGCGATGCCAATGCACTTGCCAAAGCCCGCGCCTTCGCCTGGATGTTAAAAAGAAATCCCGCGCTGGTTGGAGATTATGCAGAACTCGAAAGAATTCGCATTTTACTCGATGTTGACGAGTTACATATTTCTAATGCCGATGGAATACTGATTTCAGGTACTGTAAAGGACTACTACGGATATGATTATGCCTCAGATAAACAATCTGCGGCATTTATACCAGCGATAAAAAATAAGCAATTCGAACTTGCCCAGGATCCTCAGCCCAAGGGTATCAACGGAGAAATGTTTCAATATGTTGGCGTAGCTCGAAAAGATGCCGATGGTATTGTTCAAATTGGATATAAGCCAGAAAAATTAGCCAACGCAATGAAAGTTGCAAATATCAAAAATCTGGCCCCCGGGTTTCGGGTGGGGAACTCCGGCAGTGTTTTAGTTGCGCTGACGTCGGGGGAGATTGTTAGCTGTGTTGACAGGGCTTACCTTGGTAAAACGGTTAAGGAATACTGCAAGGGACACGACCTAAAGGGCAACAGCGGCAGTTTCATCATGGAATCCTCTAATGGGAAAGATTTAATTGCTTATAATACAGTGGGCAACTATATTATCATAGGCAATCTACCCACCAATGAAATTTACCTAAGCCGCAACAGTACTATCACGGTGTTGATATTGTTTAATATATTTCTTTTTGCGCTTATCTTCTTTCTGGTTGCCTGGCTGGTGCAACGAGTTGTAATCGATGGGATTATTGAAGTTAATAAATCACTTGCTGAAATAACGCTGGGCAATCTTGATGAAAGGGTTGAAGTCAGTACCAACGATGAATTCCGGGCCCTGTCCACTGGTATCAATAGCATGGTTGACGCGCTTAAAGCAGCGATAAAAGAAGCTGCTGCACGCATTGATAATGAGCTGGCTTTTGCCAGGGCC
>JBLMZW010000239.1:0-2919 GCA_050259035.1 Chitinophagales bacterium
CCGCTTTCCTATAAATATGATTTTTCCTGATTATGATGTAGACGAATTGTTTCAGATAACCATATCCATGTTTGAAAATCGTGACTACCTGTTAACCCAGGGGTCCAGGTGGAAACTAAAAAACATATTGGCCAATCATAGCCGCAATGGAGATGAAAACGACGGCAATGCCAGGTACTCCAGAAATTTAGTGGAAAAGAGTATACGCATGCAGGCCTTGCGCCTGGTTCGACAGGCCTCGCTAAACCGAAAGGAACTGCAAACCATAGAGGAGGCCGATCTTCCCAACAATTATTAAGAGATATTAGCATATGCTTAGATATATTGAATTATCCGGTCGAAAGTGGGTTACTGAAAGCGATGAAAAGTATTGATTTGATTAAAAAGGTAGAAGAAGAAACCCGTCATTTATTTGATGGTGTCAATAATAATTGTTATGTAAACCAAAAACGGGTTTTAGATATTTTTAGGCAGCATAGAGTTAGTCCTTTGCATTTTAATCCATCAACGGGGTATGGTTATAACGATCTGGGAAGAGAGACTCTGGAATCAATGTATGCGCAAATATTCGGAGGACAGGATGCACTGGTTCGGAGCCAGATAATATCAGGTACGCATGCGATAGCCGGCTGCCTGACAGCCTTATTAGGAAATTCCGATCTTTTGGTCTGCGCCCCGGGAAATCCCTATGATACTTTATTAAAGGTTATTACTGGCCCCCGCGGGTTAACCAGCCGGGGAATTGAGTTTCAGGTTTCAAAACCGGATGATGCTGGCGGTATTAACCTGACGGATTTAGAAATGTTGGTGGAGTCAAAACCACGAGTGGTTTTGCTGCAGCGCTCCAGGGGCTATAGCCTGGAGAGAAGATCGTTGACCATGGCGGAGATTGAAAAGGCTATTCAAGCGATTAAGGCTAAAAGTCCGGAATCGATTGTTTTAATCGATAATTGTTATGGGGAATTTGTAGAAACCACAGAGCCCGGTCATGCAGGTGCCGATATCATTGCCGGTTCTCTCATAAAGAACCCGGGGGGCGGCCTGGCGGCTGGCGGAGGGTATGTGGTGGGAAAAAGTGATCTGGTGGAGGCGGTGGCTGACCACCTGGTAGCTCCCGGGCTGGGCAAAGAGATCGGTCCCAGTCTTTATGATCTGCGCACGGTTTACCAGGGGTTGTTCATGGCTCCTCATGTGGTGGGGGAAGCTCTAAAAGGAGCGATACTGCTTGCCGGAGTGATGGACGAGCTGGGATTTGAAGTAGAGCCCGGCGCAGGTGCGATCAGAGGAGATATCGTTCAGGCGGTAAGACTAAAGAGCAGGGAAGAACTGGAGAGATTCGTGAATACGGTTCAATCCCACTCTCCGGTGGACAGTCATGTACGTCCGGAGTTCGCTCCCTTGCCTGGATATACTGATGAGATCATTATGGCTGCCGGTACATTTGTGCAGGGGTCATCGATTGAGTTGTCCTGCGATGGACCGCTACGCCCGCCTTATACTGCCTTTTTTCAGGGAGGGCTGAGCTACCAGCATTGCCGTTATGTAACGGCGGCTTTGATAGAATTAATTACAACAACAACTATACTGGTGACAACCTGAATATTCGATATATAATGTATTCAGGAACAATTTGTCAATACATGCTGGATTCGGGAGAGGATAAAATGAGTAATAGCGTCCTGGCCGTAGACGACGACAGATTCATTCAAAAAATTATCCAGGATTCTCTAGAAGCTGAAGGCATTAAAGTCTTCACGGCAAAAAATTGCCGCCAGGCGGAACTGATTCTTCAAAAAGACTTACCCGATCTTATTCTTCTGGATGTTATAATGCCTGATATGGATGGTTTCGATTTTCTTCGCCAGATAAGAAATAATACTCGAACCAGCCATCTCCCAGTTATATTACTGACGTCAAAAGCTGATATTAACGATAAGGTACAGGGCCTGGATCTGGGGGCCGACGATTACATAACCAAGCCTTTTGAGACCTTAGAGCTTATAGCCCGGGTCAAGACTCACATACGCCGGGCGAAGCAGATTAATTATTATAATCCGCTGACCGGGCTTCCTGGAAATGTTCTTATTGAAGAAAGATTGGATATATTACTATCCAAACAGGCACCATTTTCGGTTTGTTATGTTGATCTGGATAATTTTAAGGCTTATAACGATGCCTATGGTTTTCTAAAAGGCGACGAGGTTATTAAAATGGTCGCTCATATACTGAAAGTGGCAACCGAGAAGTATGGCAGCGCAGAAGACTTTGTCGGGCACATTGGCGGTGACGATTATGTGTTCTTTACCTTACTGGAAAAGGTAGACACGGTTTGCCAGGAGATCATAGACATGTTTGACGGTTCGATCCCGCTTTTCTTTGATGCTCAGGACCGGCAAAGGGGATTTATAATAGGTACGGATCGGGATGGGAATACCCGTGAAATACCTATAATGACCATATCTATTGCGGTTGTTGATTGTAAAAACAACGCCTTTAAGGATGGATTTCAGGTATCTGAAATTGCTGCTCTTACTAAAAAGGTAGCCAAGGAGCTGCCTCATAGTAATTACATACGTTATACGGGGGGGCAAAGTCGGTGAACACTTTTCTGCTGATAGTCGTAATACTGATAATGCTGGTGGGGATCGCCGGAAGCTTTCTGCCGGTGCTGCCAGGGATTCCCATTGTCTTTTTAGGTATTCTGGGCTACGGCTGGTATGATCATTTTACCCATGTAACGGTTGAATACCTGGCGATCATGGGCGGGCTGACCCTGCTGTCGGTTTTGGTGGATTACCTTGCCGGGGTGTTAGGTGCACAGAGGGCCGGGGGCAGTAAATACGGTAAATGGGGTGCTGTGATTGGCACGATAATAGGAGCGTTTTTTGGTCCGTTGGGTATTCTTCTGGGACCATGGAT
>JBLMZW010000240.1:0-33076 GCA_050259035.1 Chitinophagales bacterium
CTAAAGGACCGAAACGTCAAATCCTTGCTCATGGTGGATGACGATCGGCTTGATTATTCAACCATGAAAAGGATTATAGATGATCTGCCGGGGGAATGTACTGTTGCGAGCGAACTGGATAATGAGCTTTTCAGGGAAAAAGCCTTTTCCTGCGATGCCAGTATAACTTACTGTGATCTGGGCATTGAGGAATCAGGTTCCCTGGTGGTCTTTCACCGGCCAGGGGCTCCCAGATTGGCGTCAATTGCACCGAAAGTGCATGTGGCGGTAGTACATGCCGGCTCAATTATCAGTAACATCGGGGGTCTAGTAACCCGGTTAACCGGGAATACACTGCCCAGCGCATGCACGATTATTTCCGGGGTTAGTCGCACCGCAGACATAAACCTTAATGTTACTCTGGGTATGCACGGTCCGATGGACATGGCGGTGGTAATAATAGGGGGGATGAAGGAATGACAGGTTTAGGTCAAGATTTGACTTCACTGATAAAAGCGGCGAATGTCAAGACTGAGACCGAGGATTTAATGGCATATACCAGTGATGCAATTTATTACATGAAGCCGACGAAACCGGATGCCATAGTATTACCGGAATCAACTGAAGAGGTATCCAAGGTACTGAAGTATGCATACCAGCATGAGATTCCAATTGTTCCGAGGGGAGCCGGCAGCGGCTTGGCGGGAGGATGCACGCCGGTAAAAGCCGGGATTGTGCTGGACATGAAAAGGATGAATAACATCATTGAGATTGACCGCAGTAACATGACTGCAACGGTTGAACCGGGAGTGGTTTTGGCCAACTTCCATAAAGCAGTAGAAAAACAGAAGGCTTTTTACCCACCGGACCCGCAGAGCATGAGCGTTTGCACCCTGGGAGGCAATATAGCTACCAGAGCAGGAGGGCCCCGGGGGGTGAAGTATGGAACTACCAGTAATTATGTTTTGGGGATGGAAGTCGTGCTTCCGGACGGCTCAGTTATCAATGCCGGGGGGAAATATGTCAAACAGTCAACCGGCTATGATATTACTCACTTAATGACTGGCTCAGAAGGAACTCTGGGAGTAATAACCAAAGCCAACCTTAGACTGATACCGTTGCCTCCTTATCATCGTACTATACTGGTGGTATGTGACAGCCTGGACCAGGCGGCGGAATTGGTATCGGCGATCATTGGCCGCGGTGCGGTACCGGCTATGCTGGAGTTTCTAGTGGCAATTGCCATTGTGGTAATGAACAACTATATTCAGCCACCCCTGCCCATAGACGCTCCGGCTTATCTCTTAATGGAATTGGATGGGAGCAGAGAGCAAGTAGATTTAGATACGGTTATAGTCAAGGAGATCTGCGGCGATTTGAAAGCCAGAGAAATCCGTGTAATAGAAGATGAGAAGGAGGCTGCCAGCTACTGGATAGCCAGATCAAAACTATACCCATTGATGACCTCAGTAATGAAGCGTGTTATAACCGAGGACGTGACCATACCTCGCAACCGTATCCCCGAATTTGTTAGAGCCTATCAGAAGGTTACCGAGGAGACCGGGGCACGAACCGGTATAGCCGGTCATGCGGGTGATGGCAACATGCATCCTACCATATTAATGGATCAATTAAATGATGAGGTTGAGGCCAATGCTAAGAAGGCCATAGATATGATTATCCGCAGCGGTTTAGATATGGGAGGGACGATATCCGGGGAGCATGGAATCGGGCTTCATAAATCTGAATACCTGCCCTGGGAGCTGGGTGATATACAAGTTGCATTATTGAAAAGAATCAAACAGGCGTTTGACCCGCGCGGCATTATGAACCCGGGAAAAATATGGCCGGAGTAAAAAAATGGTTAGTGGCTTGACGCTATAGAAAATAGAGTACATAATTTTTAAGACAACATAAGACTATTTGGCCGGAAGGAAGTAGACAAAATAATGATCCAATCAGTAGACCGTGCCTTGACTATTCTATGCTTTTTTGATCACCATGTTCAGGAATTAGGCATTACCGAAATAGGCCAATTAATGAACTTATCAAAAAGCACTGTATATGGGCTGGTTAAAACGCTGGAAGCAAAAGGATTCCTGGTTCAGAATCAGGAAAACGGAAAATATCGCCTCGGCCTAAAGGTATATGAACTGGGAATGGCTTATTCAGCTTCAGTTGAGTTAAAGATGGCGGCCAAAGAATCAGCCGAAATGCTGTCTACTAAATACCAGGAGTCGGTTCACGTTGCTATCCTGGCTGGTAACACTGCCGTGTTTGTAATGAGGAATGAGCCGCGGGAGAGTATATATACCTTTCCCCGCCTGGGAGCCAGTGTACCGGCTTATATCACCGCGGTAGGCAAGGTCTTAATGGCTTATCTTCCTGAAGATGAACTGGCCAAACACCTGAGTGATAACATGGTAGCTTATACCCGTAATACCATTACAGATAAAGAGAAGTTCAAAGAAGAAATGGCAGTGATTAAATCACGAGGTTATGCCATTGACCGGGAGGAAGCGGTAAGTGTAATAAGCTGTATAGCCGCTCCAATCAGAGATCAAAGCAAAAGAGTAGTTGCTGCAATCAGTCTTTCCGGAGAAACGGATAAAATACTGGGACCGGAAAAAGAATCAATTATTAAAGATATTATCGGGGCTGCCGGTCAGGTATCAAAATTATTGGGCTACACTGTGAAATACTAATTCAAATTGAAACAGAATAGTTAAGGGAATCGCACGTCGATTCCCTTATTTTTTTCCCCTGGGGATGAGAGCAAAGGCGCGGATCAAAAAAAAATTTAGCCGCGTCTTTCTTGGTGCTTTATCCCATTCTTCCGATGAATGACAGGAATATAATATACCGGGGTCGAAACCCTAAAAACAAAATTTAAGAAATGAAGGTGAAAAATATGGAAGAACGTCAAATGGGTATAGTACAAAAAATCACCGGTGTTTTTATTTCTCCAATACAGACGTTCAAAGCTATTGCCGAAGACACGGAGATGCTGAAGCCTGTAGTAGCGGTTCTGGTAATCAACATGTTGTTGACTTTACTAGTGTTGCCTGAAGTCGTAGACGCTACCCGGGAAGCATTAAAGAATAGCGGACAGCAAATCCCGGCGGATCAGATGCGGATGATGATAACATATACAAAAATCATGACCGTTGTGGGAGCTCTGGTACTGCCCCCGTTTCTCTGGCTGATTGAAAGTCTGCTTTTGCTTTTGTACAACCAGTTGAGTATTGGTCAGGGCAGTTTTAAACAATTTTACGCAATCTCTTTTTTCGCCTGGCTGCCGGCTTTTTTAGGTTCGGCTATTAAGACTGCTCTGATACCAGCAATTGGATATGAACAAGTTTTGGCCATTAAGACCAGTCTGGCATTATTTTTACCGCCAGCAACTAAATCAGGTTTTTTATTTATTCTACTTAGTCGTACCGATTTCTTTACTATATGGAGTCTCATCCTTTTAGCCCTGGGGGGCGCGGTGGTTATGAAAAAGGACTCCAAAGGGGTGATGGCGTATATGCTGGGACTCTGGTTGGTTCTCATTGCATTAATGGCGTTTATTGCCACCAAAACCGGAGCCGGAGTTCAGATGTAATAGCATAACAGCCAATGGGATCAAAATCTTACCTGGTGTCACAAAATCGGTTTCAAAAATGTCATATTATTATAGTTTTCTCACCGGGTAAGAATTGGACCCGCTATTAAAGCGCAAAGGAGATCTCGACATTGAACCAGGAAGTACAACCTTCAACCGAAAAGAAACCCAGACCATGGAAAAAAATCTTAATCATTTCTGGCATAGTATTGTTGGCAGCCCTGGTGGTAGGTTTAAATATCTACCGTTCGGGTCAAAAGGATGTGACGTCGGTTTCTACCACCAAAGTAGAGCAGCGGGCCATGGTGCAAAAAATACTGGCCAGCGGAAAAGTAGCTGTTGCCAGCAAGGAAGTTCTATACAGCCAGAACACAGGAACTATAAAAAAGATCAATGTTCACCTTGGGCAGAAGGTTGCTCCGGGTCAGGTTTTGATGGAAGTGGATATGCCCGATGCTGACAGTAGATTAGCCCAGGCAAAATCCACTCTGGCGGCGGCCGAGACCGCCCTGGCTAAAACTCGTTTGACAGACAAACCCTTGGAAATCATCGAAGCAGAATACACTTTGAAGCAGGCGGCCGACGATGCCAAACAGGCTAAAGAAAAGCTGGCAAAATACCAGGAATTATATGAGGCCGGTGCGGTGTCAAAAGATGAGTTAGATAGCCAACAATCCACCTATAATACCAAACAGGCACAGTATGAAAAAGCTAAAGCTGCTCTCGTGGTAGCCCGCGTCCAAAGTGCGGGAGAAAAGAAATCGGCTGAGGCTTCTTACCAATCTGCTTTGGCCAGTTTGAAGTTGGTTCAGAAACAGGTGGGTCAAAAAGGCTTGTCATCAACCATTGGCGGACAGGTCATGTCGTTAAGTGTGCAGGAGGGAGATGTAATTACAGCTGGTACCCAGTTAATAACCATTGGCGATGTAGATTCCCTCTTAATTAATGCTGACATTACCGAAGCCGATGCTCCGATGATTAAGGCAGGCCAGGAAGTGGTTGTTACCAGTCCTACTATACAGGATAAGAAGTGGAAAGGCGTAGTAAGGGAAGTGGGACTGGAAGCAGTGAGCAAGATAAAGAACTCATCTGAAACCTCAGCAATTCAGGTAATTATTGCATTAAAAGAAAAAAGTGAATTACGGCCTGGTTTTACCGCAGACCTGGAGATCATTACCGCCAGAAATAATAAAGCGCTTACGGTTCCCTTTGAAGCTTTAAGTGATCGTAAAGGTAAGACCTGGGTGTTTGTAGTTCATAACCAGACCGCCCATCTCCAGGAGGTAAAGACGGGGATGAGCGATACCCTGAGAATACAGGTTAAATCAGGGATAAAGAAAGGTGACAAGGTGATTCTTAATCCTCCGGCCAAGCTTAAGGACGGAAGCAAGGTGAAAGTTCAATGATAGCAATAAACAACCTGACCAAGACCTATGATACCGGAGCCATACGCGTAGAGGCTCTGATAAAAGTAAACCTTGAGGTAGCTGAAGGTGAGTTCGTGGCTATAATGGGACCGTCTGGCTCCGGTAAATCAACCCTGATGAATATACTGGGATGCCTCGACCGGCCAACCGAAGGGGAATATTTTTTGGACGAGGAAAGTGTCGGTTCTATGGAGGAAACCCAGTTGGCCGGAATTAGAAACCGCAAGATAGGATTTGTATTTCAAACCTTCAACCTTTTACCGCGATTGAACGCGATTCGCAATGTTGAGGTGCCTATGTTATATGCTGGAGTCCCTCCGTTAGAAAGACGAAAAAAGGCCAGTGTGGCTTTGGAGAAGGTTGGACTTTTAGACCGGGCCAAACATCTGCCCAACGAACTCTCCGGAGGCCAACGCCAGCGGGTGGCAATAGCGAGGGCTCTGGTAAATGATCCGGTTCTTATTCTGGCCGATGAACCAACTGGGAATTTGGATACCAAATCGGGTTATGAGGTAATGGCTTTGCTCCAGGACTTGCATAAAAACGGAAGCACCATCATACTGGTAACCCATGAGCCTGAAATAGCCCATCATGCTCAACGGGTGGTGCACTTTCGTGATGGCCATTTGGTTAAAACCGAGGATATACCGAATCCGCTCCAGGCTGCTTCAATGATCGCCAACATAGCAAGGGTGGGAGAGAACGAATGAATCTGGGAGAATTAATCAAAGTCGCTTTAGAAGGAATATGGGTAAACAAACTCCGGTCAGCCCTTACCATGCTGGGAATTATAATCGGTGTTGCGGCGGTTATCCTGGTGGTTACATTAGGACAGGCGGGACAGGCCAGTATAATGGCTGAACTGGAAAGTATCGGGACTAATCTGTTTGTAGTTTATATTGGGCAAGTAGATGACGGGAATTACGACAAATATAAGATTACCAGTGAAGATCTCCGCTTAATTAAAGAAAGCGTTGAGGGAATTCGTACCATTGTTCCTTTGAACTATAGTTCTTCACAGGTTCAGGGCAAGAGGAAAAAAGAATCGGTACAAATTATTGGCACCGGGGCCGATTTCTTTGCTCAACGCAGCATGAAGCTGGTAAAGGGGCGGTTTTTCTCCCAAACTGACGATGCTGTGACCAGAAGGGTAATGGTTATTAATCAGAAAATGGCTGATGATATGTTTGGAACCGGTGGCGAAGCGGTAGGACAGAAATTAACCATCGGACAGGTTCCGGTCATGGTATGTGGGGTATGCCCCAACGAAACCGGAATGTTTGCCGGACAGGCCAGTGCGCAGGCCTGGATCCCCATGAATCTATACTTTGACATCTATGATACCAGGGATATATGGCAGATAGAAGGGAACGCGGTATCCAAAGATAAGGTGGAAGAAGCCAGCAAGCAGGTAGTAAGAATTCTTAAATCAAGACACGGGGTGCAAGACGACAAGATTTATGTATCTTATACCATGGAGCAGGAAATGAAGATGGCCAACAAGGTGATGGGGATTATAACCTCGATTATAGGGGCTATTGCCGGTATATCTTTGGTGGTCGGCGGGATAGGAATCATGAACATTATGCTGGTTTCGGTTACCGAACGGACCAGGGAAATCGGTATTCGCATGGCGGTGGGAGCCAGGCGTAAAGATATCTTAATTCAGTTTCTGGTAGAAGCTATGGTCTTGAGCCTTCTCGGGGGGATAATCGGGACGCTAATTGGTATCGGGGGGTCGTCCATAGTATCGCTGGCGGTAAAAATGAAGGTAATTGTATCCCCCACAACGATAATACTAGCTTGTCTGTTCTCCATGGTGGTTGGGGTTTTCTTCGGCTTGTACCCGGCCAACAAAGCAGCCAAGCTGGATCCTATTGAATCCTTAAGATATGAATAGCGCCGGTTAGTAACACTTTTCATACCAACAACATAAAGTAGTAAGCCAGGGTATTACTATTGGTTCCCGGCAATAATAATTGTGAGAACAAGGTATGGGAAGGATGAATGTGAGGGCAGACCAGGAGGCGGCGGAGATACCCCATCGGTTAACCGGAGTATTACTCCCCCGATGCAGATTATGTGAGGCGGTTCCATCCAGGGGTATAGCCGGAGGATATTTGGTAGGTAAGGGTTTTTTATGCAGTGAATGCGAAACGGCTATTACCAGGCTCGAGGCCGGAAGTGAAGATTACGAAGTCTTTGTAAAGAGAATAAAGAAATTATGGAAATAGCGCTGGATTCAGCGCTATATTTCTTCTTAAGGGTAAGGCCTGAGTAATAGTATAATAACGGTATTAGAACAGACTAATAAAACTAACATTTATGAAGTTTTTCATTTCAATTGGCTGCATTTTTCACGTTTGAAAGCGAGCTTTTATGTTTGAAATGCCCTTGTACCAGGCCCTAAAAAAATATTATAAGGAGAAAAACTGTCTTTTACACATGCCAGGGCATAAGGGGGGACAGGGTTTTAACCTGTCCGAACTGACTGCGGTGGGGAGTCTGGACTTTACTGAAGTATCCGGGCTGGACGATCTGCATTATCCCACCGGGGCTGTAATGGAAGCCCAGAAACTAGCAGCCCGGGCTTGGGGCGCGGGAGAAAGCCTCTTTCTGGTTAATGGTGCCACGTCGGGACTGCATAGCCTGGTTTTAGCTTTGGGAGAGAAAGCAACTGTCATTATACCCCGCAACGCTCATCGCTCATTAGTGGGGGGACTAATTCTTTCCGGGGCCCGCCCGGTATATTTGGAATGTGTTAACGACCCGGATTTAAATATAGCCGTTGCGGTTAAACCGGAAGAGATTCGTAAGAAGGTAAAGGACAACCCGGAGGCCCGGGCTGTTTTTCTAATAAGTCCCACCTATTATGGGACGGTCAACGAAATGACGCCAGTAACGGAGTTCCTGGCCCAACAAGGTATTCCCTTATTAGTGGATGAAGCGCATGGGGGCCATCTGGCTTTTCACCCGGATTACCCCGACCCCGCCCTGGCGGTCGGAGCCTCAGCCTGTGTTCATGGGCTGCATAAGACCCTCCCCGTTTTAACCCAGGCCGGATTGCTGCACCTTAAAGAAGGTTTTTTCTTGAACGGGAAGATCAAGGAATGCTGGGACCATCTAACTTCAACCAGTCCCTCCTATCCCCTAATGACGTCCATAGACTATGGCCGGGCACTGATGGAGGAACAAGGACAGGCACTCCTGGAAGGACAGCTTAACCTGAGCAATGAATGCCGGAGGAATATCAATTCAATACCTGGCTTGGCCTGCCGCTCTGAAGAGTTTACTTCCCTGGATGGTGTAGACGGGTATGACCCGCTCAAAATACTGGTGGAAATCCGAGACCTGGATATTACGGCTGAGGATATGGAACGCCTATTGCGAAAAAAATACCGGATTCAGGTGGAATTCGCTCGCACCAACCATCTGCTGGCCATGTTCTCACCGGTCAGCCCAAGTGAAGATTGGCGATTGTTAGCTTCAGCGTTGAAAAAAATTGCTGCAGGCCAAGAATGCAGAAGTAAGAAAAAAACCAGTATTGCATTGCCTCCTATTCCACCTATGGCTCTTACTCCCAGACAGGCCTTTTTGGCCCAAACAAAATCTGTTAACATAAAGGAGTCAGCCGGATTGATCTCTGGGGAGATGGTGGCCGGATATCCCCCGGGAATCCCCTGTCTGATGCCAGGGGAGACCATAACCGCTGAGATTGTGGAATATATGATTGATCTTCGCAGACAGGGGACACCAGTTCACGGACTGAAAGACCGGGACGGTCAGAATATTGAAATTATAAATAGCAAGGTGGAACATTGAAAGGATTAATAATTACTTTTGAAGGAATAGATGGAACGGGCAAGACCACTCAGATTGCCAGGTTAGCTCGTCGCCTGGAAGAAAAGGGCTTCCCGGCAGTTGTTTTAAGGGAGCCTGGTGGATCTGTTATATCTGAGAAAATAAGAGCTCTGTTGCTTGATGCCCGCAACACTGGAATGGTGCCCTTGGCGGAGGCCATGTTATATGCGTCAGCTCGTGCCCAAATGGTGGAGGAAATTTTAAAGCCTCTTTTAGTGAACGGGAAAATAATTCTGGTGGATCGATTTATTGATTCCACTATTGCTTACCAGGGTTATGGACGAGGTCTTGATATAGACTCTTTACATAACCTGAACCATCTAGCCACCGGGGGCTTGGAACCGGATTTAACTATCCTGCTGGACCTGGAGCCGGCTAAGGCTTCAGGGCGCTTGGAAGGCACCCCCTCAGATCGGTTGGAACAGGAGGGATTAGGGTTTCAGAATAAGGTCAGAGAGGGTTATCTGCAGTTGGCAGCCAGCCTGAAGCGTATACAAATTGTAGACTCCAGCCCCGGTCCTGAAGATGTTACCGCCAGGATTGAGGAGATCTTACGACCTCTGTTGGAGGAGTGGGCTGATGGTAAAGATAAATCCTAACCGGAGAAGGTCCGAAGATTACCCATCGGTCAGCGGGAAAGGAGTTCACCGTTCGGAGCCCGGGTCAAAGGATCAGTTTGCCCAGGATCTTGTCGACAAACAGAGCACCGATAACAGCATGCAGCTAAAAGAAATTCTGACCAGGATTGACCGCATCACGGAACGACTCTCTGGAAACCTTAACTTGGATGATCTCATTAAATATAAAAAACTGGTGCAGATGTTCCTGCAGGAGGCAACTTCCAGCGCTTACCGGCTGGAAAGAGAAAAAAGCTTTACCCGGCGCGGAGCCAGATCGATTCTGGTGTCCGTTAAAAAAATAAATGAAGAGGTGCAACAGCTTCTCGACGAATTTATGAACAAGAAAAAGGAACCGGTAAATGTTCTAGAAACCCTGGATAAAATTCGAGGGATGCTGGTTGACTTGATGGCATGATGAAATTGAACTTGGGTTTAGAAATTAAAGGTCAGGCGACGGCCATAAATCAATTAAACGCCATGCTTCGGCAGGAGCAAAAACTGGCGCATGCGTTTATTTTTATAGGGCCGGCTGGTGTGGGAAAGACGAGGATTGCCCTTGCCCTGGCAGCAGCTTTGTTGGGACAACCATATATTAACCACCCCGACTTGTTAATTCCGGAACGACAAGGAAATACCATCAAGATCTCCGAGATACGCAGCTTGCAGGAATGGTTATCCTTTAAGCCCTATGCTGCGCAACGGAAGATCGTAATAATTCCCGAAGCCCATCTTATGACAACAGAAGCAGCCAACGCATTATTAAAGACCCTGGAGGATCCTCCCGGAGATGCCCTTCTTATTTTAGTAGCCGATCAGGAGTCTCTGCCCCTGACCATTGTATCAAGGTGCCAGATAGTAAGATTTAAGTCATTGACGGAAGAGGAAGTCTATTCAATACTGGTAACTGAAGGAATAGAAGAGGAGAGAGCCAAACTGCTGGCTGTCGTATGTGGAGGCAGTCCCGGAAAAGCGCTGGTCATGCAGGAATTGAATATTACCGGTATAGTGCAGCGTGTGGTATCACTTCTTTGCAGTCTTGGTGAAGGGGATTCTCTGGCGGCTTTAGAAACAGCAGAACTAATAGAAAAAGATACTGTTCAACGGGATACCCTGCTGACGGTTTTAGAAGTATGCCTCCGGGATGCTTTACTGACCGAAACGGGTATAACAGGCCGAAATCTTATTATTCCGGTTGAGACAGCGGAAAAACTAGGGGCCATAGGAATTAAGGGCCTAAAAAAAGCGATTATGATGGTAAATCAGGCACGCCGGCGTTTAGCAGGAAATGCCAACCCATTGATTCTTCAAACTAATCTCTTCCTCCAGATGGGAGAGGTTTTCAAGGAGGTTATATAATGCCTTTGGTAGTCGGAATTCGATTTAAAACAGCAGGTAAGATTTATTACTTTGACGCCGAAAATACGGAAGTCAATCCCGGTGATGACGTAATCGTCGAAACTATAAGGGGCGTGGAATACGGAGAGGTAGTCGTCGGACGCCGGAATGTTGAAGAAAAATATCTTGTACAGCCGCTAAAAAAAATAATCCGGAAGGCCAATGAAGAAGACCGAACCACCTTTAAAGAAAATCGAGAAAAAGAAAAAGAAGCCATGGCTTTATGTCAGACCAAGATTGAAGAACACAAATTGCCTATGAATTTAATCGACGTGGAATACACTTTTGACCGGGGAAAAATAATTTTTTACTTTACGGCTGAGGGACGGGTAGATTTTAGAGAACTGGTAAGAGACTTAGCCGGGGTCTTTCGGACGCGAATAGAACTGCGTCAAATTGGGGTTCGCGATGAAGCCAAGATGCTCGGCGGCCTGGGATCCTGCGGCCGGGTACTATGTTGCACTAGCTTCCTGGGGGATTTTGTACCGGTTTCAATCCGCATGGCGAAGGATCAAAACCTATCTTTGAATCCTACTAAAATATCAGGATTGTGTGGTCGTTTGATGTGCTGCCTGAAGTATGAATCGGAACAATATGAAAATAGTCTTAAAGAGGAGAAACCACGGGAGAATGGAGACAACCTTGCAGGAGATTAAGTCTCTGCTTAAGACGCTAATTGCAGAGGTAGCTGATTTGAGAGAGCGGGTGACTCGTTTGGAGAACATCCCTCGATGCGAAGAAGATAGGGATTCTGGCGAGAAAAAATTCGTGCTTATTAAAGAAAGCCAGGAGAACCTTGAACAACTTTATCTTGAAGGCTACCATGTTTGTCCCGGGGCTTTCTCACAGGTTAGAGATGAGGGGGAATGCCTGTTTTGCCTAAACTTTCTGAGCAGGAAATAGGCTTTCTTAAGCCCGGAGAAACTCTTGATGACCTTACCCTGAACGGAATGAAAATAATTCAAAGGGAGAAGGGTTATCGTTTTTCTATGGATTCGGTTCTGCTGGCGCATTTTGCCCGGGCTGGCGGTGGAGAAAAAGTTCTGGACCTGGGATGCGGCAGCGGGGTTATTGCCATCCTAATTGCCGGATTACAGCCGCAGTGTATAATTACCGGTTTGGAGGTTCAGCCAGATCTGGCCGATCGGGCCAAAAGAAGCGTGGAATTAAACGGGTTATCCCGAATGATAAATATTGTTTCAGGGAGTCTCCAGGATATGGAGGCTTTGTTCTCTAAAGGCCAATTCGACCTGGTAGTGACTAACCCTCCATTCTGGCGGATTGGTGAAGGAAAAACCAGCCAGGATAATGAAAAGTTGATTGCCCGCCACGAGGTTCATGTTACCCTGGCCGATTTTATCAAGGCCGCCTCTTATGCGATAAAACCGGGCGGGAGACTGGCTATGGTACAAAGGGCGGCCAGATTTTCCGAGATTATGGAACTATCCCGCAAAGCAGGGTTGCCGATTAAAAGAATAAGGTTTATTCATCCAGGTATAAATCAAAACGCAAACCTGGTTCTGGCAGAAGCATGGAAGGGATCCGGCGGTGATCCGGAGATAAGCCCACCATTAATCGTTTATGATGATAAAGGGAAATACACTAGTGACATAATGAAGATATATTTTGAGAAAGGCGAAGCATGAAGGGTACTTTATACGTCTGCTCAACTCCTATAGGAAATCTGGAAGACGCCAGTTTTAGGCTGGTAAGGATTCTGAGCGAAGTGGACCTTATCGCCTGTGAAGATACCAGACATACGCGGGTGCTTTTAAACCATTTCAATATCAATAAACCTACAATTAGCTATCATGAACATAACAGTAAAGAACGGGAAGAGACCCTGGTTAGTCGTCTTAACCAGGGCCAAAGCATTGCCCTGGTATCGGATGCTGGTACACCGGGAATTTCGGACCCCGGTTATCCTTTGATTCATCGGGCGGCGCAGGAAGGCATAAGGATTGAAGTTATTCCCGGGCCGTCAGCTCTAATCGCTGCTCTGGTAGTATCCGGATTGGATACGGACCGTTTTGTTTTCGAAGGATTCTTGCCAGCCCGGGCCTCACAGCGCGTCAAACGCCTGGAGGAGATAATACAGGAGCAACGGACCATAATACTTTATGAAGCCCCTCACCGGCTGTTAAAACTGCTGGAGGATATCAACAATATTATGGGAGACCGGCAAGTTGCCGTTATTCGGGAACTGACCAAAATTCATGAAGAAACACGCCGTGGGTCTTTGGCGGACCTGATAAAGCATTTCGAAGAACACCCGCCCCGGGGTGAGATAACCGTAATTGTCGAAGGAAATAAACAAAAGCCGAAAAACGCAGATTTAAGTACTATTGTACAAGAGGTAAAAGATCTAGTTGCTGGAGGTATGGAAAAAAAAGAGGCCCTTAAATTAAAGGCCCAGGAATACAAAGTTAAAAAAGGAGAATTATACATGAAATTTGTCGAATTAACACATAAATGATTATGTATTAACCAGCTTCTTTAGCGATTTCTGTTAGGCAATTCTGGCAAATGTTCTTACCTTTGTAATTTTGAACATCTTCAGCATTCCCACAAAAGATGCAAGCCGGCTCGTATTTTTTAAGGATGATTTTCTCGTTATCAACATAGATTTCGAGAGCGTCCTTTTCTTCAATTCCCATGGTGCGGCGAAGCTCAATGGGAATTACGATACGCCCCAGCTCGTCCACCTTGCGAACGACGCCCGTTGACTTCATCATGTGCGCTTAACCTCCTTTGCCTACAAGTTTCGACAACTGTCTCTGGGATAAAGCGTACCAGAGATGGTATATTCAGTCAAGCCTTTTTTCAACAAAAATGGACAACCAGTAAGAAAAGGGCAAAACAATACCTGGAAATAGTCAATAAACTTTATTTTTTCTCCGGCTTAGGGCAAACTAAATAGTATGTTATAAATAATAAAATAACGCCTAAAATCAACAACCGAGAGGAAAAGCTGGGTTTGTGAGTTAACCTTTCCCAACCGATTTGATTTCGACAGAAATTCATCTGCTGAAAATAAATGTGAACTGGAGGCGGAATATTTGAACCGGGAGAAGACTTTTTATATCACTACCCCTATTTATTACCCGAGCGGCAATCTACATATCGGCCATGCTTATACCACGGTGGCGGCCGATTGCAGCGCCCGTTTTAAGAGGATGCAGGGGTATAAGGTTTTTTACCTGACCGGAACCGATGAACATGGCCAAAAGATTGAGCGCGTGGCCCGCGAAAAGGGGCTTGAACCAATAGAGTATGTTGATGGGATTGTAAAGAACATCAAGGTTCTCTGGAACCGGCTAATGATTACCAATAACGATTTTATCCGTACAACCGAAACCAGACATGAAGAAACGGTTCAAAAAATCTTTAAGACAGTATTCGACAAAGGGGATATCTACCTGTCGACCTATGAGGGGTGGTATTGTACTCCGTGTGAAGCTTTTTGGACCGAACGCCAGCTGGTTGACGGTAAATGCCCTGACTGTGATCGCCCGGTGGAACTCATGCATGAAGAAAGCTATTTCTTCGCCATGTCTAAATATGCAGACCGGCTCTTAAAGCATATCGAAGAGAATCCCGATTTTATTCAACCCGAGTCCCGGCGCAATGAAATGGTAAACTTTATAAAATCCGGACTGGAGGATCTTTGCGTATCCCGGACCACTTTCCAATGGGGGATTCCCATTCCTTTCGCCAAAGGTCATGTGGTTTATGTCTGGTTTGATGCTCTGGTAAACTATCTGACCGCGATTGGATACGGTCGGGATGAGGAAGTGTTCAACCAGTACTGGCCGGCGGACATTCATCTCATGGCCAAGGATATAATTCGGTTTCACACCGTTATCTGGCCGACTATTTTGATGGCCGCAGATCTTCCACTGCCCAAACGGATATTCGGACATGGCTGGATCCTGCTGGAAGGCGGTAAAATGTCTAAATCCAAAGGAAATGTCATTGATCCTTTGATTCTTATTGATAAATACGGGGTAGACGCAGTTCGGTATTACCTGTTGAAAGAATTAACCTATGGCAACGACGGCTATTACAGTGAAGATATGCTGGTCAGCCGGGCCAATTCTGACCTGGCGAACGATTTGGGCAATTTAGTAAGCCGCACCGTGGCCATGATTGAGAGGTATTTTGACGGCATAGTGCCTGCCGCGGTCAGTGAAGAAGCTTTAGACAGTGAACTGAAAGGCGTGGCCAAAGAGGCTATTATGGAATGTGAACGGATGTTGGAACGGTATGACTATGCCGGAGCACTGGGGGCCGTATGGAAGCTGGTCAGCCGGGCCAATAAATATATAGACGAGACCGCGCCCTGGATTCTGGCCAAGAAAGAAGAAGACCGAGATAGGTTAGCCACTGTCATGTACAACCTGGTGGAGTGTATCCGAATCATTACTATAGCCCTGTCGCCGTTTATGCCAGCCATGCCCCCCAGGGTAAATGAACAGTATAATTTTTTTGAAGACTCAGAAAAACTCAACTGGAGCGACGCTAATGTATGGGGTTTGGCTCAGCCGGGAATCAGGACTAGTAAGAAAGGCAGCCTGTTCCCCAGAATAGATACCGGAGAAAAGAGGGGTGCAGCAGTGGAAGAGAAGGAAAATAGGGCGGCGGTACCTGTGGAAAAGGCAGCTGCGCCGGAAGAGAAACCTGAAGAGAATATGATAACCATCGAGGACTTTGCCCGCATGGACTTAAGGGTGGCAGAAGTTATAGCGGCGGAGAAGATGGCTAAAGCGGATAAACTTCTAGTATTGACCCTTAAAGTAGGGGAAGAAGAAAGAACGGTAGTTTCAGGGATAGCCAAGGCCTATGCTCCCGAAGATTTGGTTGGAAAGAAGGTTGTCCTGGTTGCCAATCTTAAACCGGCCAAGCTAAGAGGGGTTATGTCACACGGAATGATTATGGCGGCCAGCAATGAGGATACGCTGGAGGTCTTAACCTTAACCTCAGATATCCCGTCCGGCAGCCGGGTGAAATAATAGAATTTCAATTAGGGCCAGGTTCAGTGAGGATGGCATGAAGTCCTTCGTGCGGAGGGATTCCTCGTCTGAAACTCCAAGGCTCAAATTCGGTATGAAGCAACAACCATCCGACTAGCCATCCATGGCCAGGGCGGAAGGTGTAGAAACATCCTGTTTCGCCAGCCGCTTCATAGCCCTCATTTTCGCTGGGAGTTCCGACGGCTCGTCATACACCGCACTGCCGGATTTCATGCCACTGACTAGGGTCTGGAACAAATGGCCGACGAAGCGACATTCGACGAGCCCAAGCAACACCAGGCGAAGCTGAGACCAATTTCGAGCGGTGGGCTAGTGCAACTGGATGTTGCACTACCTGCCATTACTATCACGGATGTAGTGTTGGCAGGTTGCCCGCCGCTGGCGAAGCGAGCCACTGGGTGTTGCAGGCGAGGAGACCAGGAGCGAGTGGCATTTGGTCCAGACCTGAGGAAGTGTCCTGTTCGTTAAGGATGGCACGAAAATCCTTCGTGCGGAGGGATTCCTCACCTGAAACTCCAGGGCTCAAATTCGGTATGAAGCAGCAACCTTCCGACTAGCCATCCATGGCCAGGGCGGAAGGTGTCGAAACATCCTGTTTCGCCAGCCGCTTCATAGCCCTCATTTTCGCTGGGAGTTCCGACGGTTCGTCATACACCGCACTGCCGGATTTCATGCCATCCCATAATGCGGTATCTTATAGACGGGGAGAGAAAGGACATGACCAAGAAGGAAGAAAAGAACACATCAACGGGATTTACAGTAATAGATTCTCATGCCCACCTGCAGGATTCCAAATTTAATGAAGATGTTAAAGATGTCATAGAGCGGGCGGTGGCCGGCGGGGTTGAGATGATGATTTGTATCGGATATGATTTGGAGTCCTCACGTGCTGCTTTGGAACTGGCCCGTCGTTATCCGATGATCAAAGCGGTGGTTGGTATTCACCCGCATGATGCAGATACAGTAAATGATCAGGCTCTGGCCGAGATATGGCAGATGGCCCGAGATTCCCGAGTGGTGGCGATTGGGGAAATGGGGCTTGATTATTATCGTAATTTATCCCCGCGTGACGCTCAGATCCAGGGTTTTAAAGCCCAGATAAAACTGGCCAAAGAACTGAATAAGCCAATAGTTATTCATGACCGTGACGCTCACCAGGAAGTCCTGGCGATAATTAAGCAGGAGAAAGCCGGTGCCAACGGCGGGATAATGCACTGCTTTTCGGGAGACTATAATCTGGCGGTAGATATAATGAAGGAAGGTTTTTACCTTTCATTTGCCGGGCCTCTAACTTACAACAACTCGAAAAAAGCGGTGGAAGTGGCAGGGAGAGCGCCGCTTGACCGGTTGCTGGTAGAGACTGATTGTCCCTATCTTACACCGGAACCTTACCGGGGAAAGAGGAACGAACCTCTCTATGTTACGGAAGTAGCCCGTAAGATGGCGGAAATAAAAAATAAAAGCTATGAAGAGATTGCCTATGCTACCTTATTCAATACCCGGAAGGTCTATAGGTTATAGGAAGAAGAAAGAACAGGTAAAATCCCGCAGCGGAGAACTTCTGATTTGAACTTCAGGATTTAGATACATCATTAAGGATAAGGATTCTAATACCGATCAAAGTAAATCAAGTCAGCAACGATCTAACCATTTCCCAATAGGGACGAAAAACATAATTAATTACTTTCGTAACTCTAAATGGTGCATAGGTTACTGAATCCATAATAATGATATATAATGCTGCCGAAACTAGAATAGTATAAAGGCCCAATTCCTTCCAACGCCGCTCTCGGTATAAAGGTAAGCCTTCAATTGTTGCCAGAGCAAGGGCACTTAAAACCAAAAAAGCCAACAACTAATTAATGCTCCTTTCTACCGCCCGGGGATTCTACAGTCAGTCCCCGATTGCGGAGACTCGTTTCGGCATTGACGGTTACCTTTACCATGGGAAAGATATCTTTCCACTCAGGTTTGAGATTTTGCCATTCCCGGTAATGCTGCCTTTTAAGTTCTTCAGCGAGGCCAAAACAATCAGTTCCCATTTGTTGTGATCTTGCTAAGGTTTGTAAAATTTCCTTCTCTATTTGGGTATTAGTCCGGCGTTCAATACTCTTTACCATTTTAATGGTGAGCATACCCGTGTGTGCCCCGAAGTGCTCTACCATGTCACAGATGGTTTTGACCCTGATTTCAAACTCCGGTTGGCCATCCTGGTTCATGTGGACAATTATCTTACTGTGACTTTTTCTGATAAAGAGAGTTATTGGCTCTTTTGGCCCTTCGACCGGGCAGGGAACGGTGAGCGACCGAGTTTTAACCTTGTTCAACACCCACATTAAACCCAAAGTTTGTTCCCTATTGAAGAACCCTGCCAGTTTGCCATCCGGAGTGAAAACAGCCAGTCCCGATATCCGGATAGTCTTCCCAGGTCCGCCGGGGGCTTTGACGTCCTCCGCACTGACACTGCTCTGCGGAACAAGCTCAATCATTGGTGCCACAGGACTGGTAACACCGGTACTTAGTGTATAGGTGAAGTCGTTTATTGTAACAGGCATTATAGTCTGGCTTTCTCCTACCAGAGTAAACATATTAGCCAGGGCAAATCCGCTGGAGCGAAAGGTAGGCATCTCTGTTTCCAGGATCTTTTTAGCTTCACCTCGACTTATCCCCAGAAAAGTATTCCCTCTACCTTCTCTGCCTCTAAAAGCTGCATCTAAAAACGGATTTATTCCGGTTTTACATGCTTTTTCTCCGATAATTAAAACCCGCGTATGTCCGAAAAACATTATTTTGGGGATCCGAGAAGTAATATCTTTAATAGCTTCCCAGACATCAACCCCTCTGCCGGCTACCGTCCAGAAAGCCTTTGGCCCTCCTCCGGTACCTCCTCCCCCCCCCTGTCCGGGGATTAAGGCCACCGGATTGGCTATTTGTGCCGTAAAAACTGTTTGTTTGCCTTCCAGGTCAATAGCGGATGCTACTACCAGGGCCAGGTCGTTGATTTCTCTTCGATCCCAGCAGCCAGAAATTAAAAGGGTGGATATCAAAATAAGAACCAGAAATTTACGCCTCATTGTTTAACCTCTTCTTACCGCGAATGACTGTAACTAGAAGCAGCAACACAGGAATAACCAATTCGAAAGATAAAAGCCCATAGGCACCCCAAACATTAGTCATAAAATCGGTAATTTGAGCCACGTCTGGTACAATGTTATCCGCCAGGGCTACCGATAAAAGTGCAATCGGAAAGAGAATATATTGAAAGTTCTTGAACCCAACGACTTGAGTGATACCCTTGGTCGCACTGTAGAGAAAGACACATATTTTTATGAAGGTGCCGATAACCCAGGTCATTACTATTACGATTTCCATTCGATCGAAGATTTTGGCCAGACTTATCACACGAGCCAAAGAAAAGAAAGGAAATTCCAACTGACCGGTGTTGGTTCCACCGAAAACAGCCACAGTGGCTATTTCAACGAGGCCCAGGATCACCCCTACCAGAAGTGCCCCAATAATAAGGTTACGTACCATATGTTGTTCACGATTCAATGAAGGAAGAAACATACCTACCGCGAAGATTTCTCCCCGCCATGAAGCGGAGATGAATGATGATAAGACCAGTATACCTACTGGATGAACTCCTATTGGCAGCAGGCGGCGGAAATCCATGTCAGGTAGGGGAAGAGTTATAACCGCCAGTAAAGCCAAAATAATGATTGGGAGTAAGATCTCGTTTACCCGGGCCCATACTTCCAGGCCGCTTCGCAGGGCGAAAAAGGTTAAGGCCACCATGGTTACATCAAACACACCGACTGGAGTATTGGGCATAAATGTGGTGTTAAGGAATATCCCCACCGTTCGGATAATAAAGGCGTTAATAAATAAAAACCAAAAACAATATAGAATAGCCAGGAGCTTTCCCAGCGGTTTGCCTAATATAAGAGGAAGATATTCTATAATAGTGAGTCCGGGAAATCTGCGACCTAGATAAACTATGACCAGAACATTAATAAGCCCCAATAAAGTAGCAATAATAGCGGTAATCCACGCATCCTGTTCTACTGAACGGGACACCAGTTGAGGAGCAAAAAATAGTACAGTTGCAAGTAACACGGTAACCATTATAAAGGTCAGTTGTCTTTCCGAGATTTTCCCTTCACCAGTCATATCCTTAAACTTCCTCTTTCTGGGTTACTTTTTGTTTTTTATTGGTGATGAACTTAAAGGATTTTCCCTTTTCACTTCATCCCCGGCTATTAAAGACGGCCGTTGCTTTAAAGCCCAACGGGGGGAAAGATAGAGGGCATCCCTCATTTCAGAAAAGACTAAAGGCATCCAGGGTTCGCTATAAGGTACCCCAAAAGAACGAAGGCCTGCCAAATGCAGCATTAATGCTAGTAGGGCCAGTACTATACCATAGAATCCGAGAATTGCGCCGCAGGTCAACATAATAACTCTAATGAGACGAATCGCGGAAGCAAGTTCATACCCGGACCCCATTGAAAAATTGGCGATTGCGGTTCCGGCGACCACAATTACCAGAGTGGGTGAGACCAAACCTGCCTGCACTGCAGCCTGACCCAGAATCAAAGCACCAACTATACTTACTGCACCGCCCACCACCCGGGGAAGTCTGATACCCGCTTCCCAGAGCAGTTCAAATATCAGCAACAAAAGCAGCGCATCAATATAAGCGGGGAAAGGAACAGTCTCCCGGGCACCGGCTATAGAAAAGATCAAAGGTATAGGTATCATTTCCTGGTGATAAGTCGTTAAAGCCACATAAATTGCAGGTAAAGTTAAACTAATAAATAAAGCCAGGTAACGAAGCGAGCGGATAGCCCAGACTACCAAAGGATTTTGGTAATAATCCTCAGCGGCCTGAACGAATTCCACGAATACCGAAGGTGCGGTTAGAACCTGAGGGCTGCCCTCGACTATAATGGCAAAACGTCCTTCCAGTAAATCTGCTACGACTTTATCCGGTCTCTCAGTGCTTTTCATAAGAGGAAACAGGGTATAGGGGCGGTCTTGAATGAAAGATTTCAGGTATGAACTATCTAACAGGCCATCTATATCTACTCGACTTATACGCCGCCTGGCCTCCTGAAGCGGTTCCGGCCGGGCAACACCCTCAATATACATCAAAGTAACCAGGGTATTGGAACGGCGCCCTAGAATATAATTTTCAGATTTTAAATTCGCATCACCCAGGCGACCTCGGATTAGAGCTGTATTCATCCGCAGAGATTCAACAAAGCTGTCTCGCGGCCCCATAACAACCGATTCGTTAATTGACTCGGAAATGCTTCTTACCGGCGGGCTTTCGGCGTCAAGCATCAATCCAATCGGACATCCATCCACCAGCAGGATCATTTTAGCCATTAAAATCCAACGCCGGATTTCTACCAAATCAGTTACCCGGGCTGTGGCGTAGAAAGGAATCAAGTGCTGATTTAAATAATCGATTAAATCGCGGTCGGGTATTTTACTTATAACATCCTGAGGGGCGTCCAACATTAAGGACCGAAACAAATCGTGACTTACCCGGTTGTTTATTACTCCATCCACCCAGGAAGCCAGGCATCTGGTTTTACCCACATAGAACTCACGGAAAACTATGTCAGTGGTATTGGTAAAAGTTTTACGGAGGTAATCTTCGTTATCCTGGAGCTTTGAACTTATCTCCCGGAACTCATGCGGAAGCGGGACGGTTTTGGGCCCGGTGGTAGCCCGGACAACGTCCCGATTTTCTTTAGAATCAGAGCCTGAACTAGAGTCCTTAACTTTTCTCCGGCGGAAAAAAATGATACAGGCCTCCTCAAACAGGAATCATTGTTTAGTTTTATCCTTTCAATAACAAACCTCTCAGGTAAACAATGGGCGGGATGGACTTAACTGGTACTTGTGCTTTTCATTCATCCGAGAGCAATGCAAACAAGACTATTAAATTCGTTAAACAAGAGAGGCGCGACTAAACCAGTCCCCTGGACCGAGCCAAGTACTCTATTCTATACCCCCTTGCCATAAATAAGGCAAAAAAAAAGCCGCCTTGCGGCGGCTTTTTTAACTATACAAAACAGGACATCCCACCGTCTAAAACCATGATATTCCCAGTTATCCATGAGGAATCGTCGCTGGCTAAAAACAGTATGGCATTAGAGGTATCAACCGGGTAGCCTACTCTTTTCAGGGGAAATACCTTAAGGAGTTTTTCCCATTTGTTCTGCGATTTGAGGTATTCGAAAGAGCCTGACATCATGGGTGTTTCTATATGGGAAGGGCAAACCGCGTTGACTCTGATGGCAGGTCCCAGTTCAGCGGCCATCGCCCTCGTCAGATTATTAACTCCGCCTTTGGCCGCACAGTAGGCAGACATTCTCAGGCCGCCGAAGACTCCCAGTATAGAAGAAACGTTTACAATTACCCCTTTACCCTGCTCCTGCATTATGGGGACGAAGGCTTTGCTGACCGCGAAAACTGACCGCAGGTCGACCCGGTAGACCTTATCGAAATCCTCCAGGCTGGTGTCATTAAACTTTTGCATCATTGCGGCACCGGCGTTGTTAATAAGAATATCGACCCGGCCCCACTTATTCATTGTTTCATCTCTTAACCGCTCAATATCACTATCGACAGTCACATCACAGGAAACCGCCAGGGCTTCTCCACCAATTTCTTCTACCAGTTTTACAGTTTCCTGCAGAGGCTCAATGCGTCTTCCCGACACCACCACCCGGGCCCCTTCGCGGGCCAGAGTCAAGGCGGCATCTTGACCTATACCGGTGCCCCCACCGGTAATAACAGCAACTCTATCAGCTAACTTCATCTTATTACCTCCCCTTGTTTATCTAGTCTGATTTTAAAGTTTAAATTCGGCGGAATTAATTGTTTTCCTTCCCGGGCTATAACCAACGTTCTAAAGTGTAACTGTGGGAATTTTACCCACATAGAATATTTTAGACGGGGAACACTAATAATTTTATAGGAGGTTACATTAGCAACCTTGTTTCCCATTAAATGGAAATAAAGTTTGACTCGAATTATAGTTTCGAGTAAAATTAGACAACTGGAAGGGAGTGGTTCGTACTGAGTTTCAATAACAGGAGACTGCAGGTGGGGTTGGCAGTGGCCTGCCTTTGCGTACTCTTCCTGGCCGTCTATCTCTGCTTAGAGAAATCAGTGACCATTAAGGTTGACAATCAAGTTATTAAGGATACCACATTCAAGAAAACCGTTGCGGAAGTACTAACGGAAAAAGGTATTAAACTTTATGATAAAGACCTGATTGAACCGGGAATCAATACGGAGCTAAAAGAAGGAATGTCCATTAAAATTACCAGGGCATTCCCGGTGAACGTCACAGCTGACGGGGCATCACATCAGGTAGTTAGTATTCCGGTAACAGTTAAAGATCTTCTCGGGCAGGCTAATGTATCCCTGGGACCCAAAGACCTGGTTTCGGCTGACTTGGAAAGCTTAACCACGAAAGGTCAGACTATAAAGGTTACCCGGGTTACGGAGAAGGTCATAGAAGACAAAAGTGAGATTCCATTCCGAAAAATTAGTATTAGTGACACAACCCTGGAACGAGGATTATCCAGAACTAAGACCAAGGGGCGGCCCGGTCTGGCCAGTGAAACTATAAAAATTACATATCATGATGGCAAAGAAATAAGACGGGAAGTCTTATCTGCCAAAGTTTTACGGCAGCCGGTTAATCAGGTGATGGCCATGGGTACTATAACTTCGGTATCTCGTGGAGGTTTACGGTTAGATTTCACCCGGGCCATGATAGCGGGAACCACAGCTTATACCTATACCGGCCACCGAACATCATCGGGTAAAACTCCGTCGGTGGGATTAGTAGCAGTTGATCCTCGGGTTATTCCTATGGGTACTAGGTTGTATATAGAAGGTTATGGCTTTGCCCGGGCAGCAGACCGAGGATCAGGCATAAAGGGCAACGAAGTTGATGTATTCCTGGAGAGCGTTTCCCAGTGTCGTAAGTGGGGTAGAAGAACCGTCAAAGTATATATGTTAAGAGAGTGAGCAAAAGGCCTCCAAACGGAGGCCTTTTTTAATAGGGCGTCCGGCCAAGCAACTATTGTCTGGCTGAAGGTCCGGTCGCGGGTAAACGCCAAGGTGCCCTTCAGCCAGATACCTGTATTCGAAGGGATTTGTATAGTGCATTTTCGAAAGTACCAAGGCCATAACATTAAGTGAACCCATCTGCAGGGCTGGTTTTCCCAGCCCTTTACTCTACCTTATGAATATTAAAAAATGGAAGACATAAACATTAAACGGAAATATACACATTTGTATTGCAGGCCCTCATAGAGTTGGTTCATAATGGAAACCAACCATGGATAATTCAAACTCAGGCCTATATTGACCCAATTGGACAGAAGGGGAGGATTAGGACATGAGAGCCACGCTAAAAAGGGAAAAGACTAAGCAGGATATGTCCTTTAATCGAAGCGGGTTCCATATGATTATAAAATGGAAGTCGCTAATATCACTATTTTTAACCTTATTATTAATCCTTACAAATCCTGGGCTGTTATCTGCGGGCACCATTAATTGGACTCCAGAAAAGCAGATGACTGCAGGGTCTCAGGGGAATCCTGGCCAGGGGGAGAACATGCTGGAGAACATTCCCCTATGTTTTATTGAAAACCGGGGCCAAATGGATAAACAGGTCTTCTATTATAGCGAAGGGGGAAACCAGGGTCTTTACTTCACCTCATCAGGGCTGACTTTCACCCTGGCTACGGAAGAAAAACGCTGGGCAGTAAAAATGAACTTCGTTAACGCTAATACTGTAACTCCTCGCGGTGAATCTCTCACACCCACCCGGATATCCTACCTTAAAGGCCAACCAAAGGACTGGAAAACCGGTCTTAATACCTACTCTCGTGTAATCTACCCTGATCTATGGCCAGGCATCGACCTGGTATTTAAGGGCGATTCAAAAGGCTTAAAATATGAATTCGTGGTAGCTCCGGGTGCTGATCCCAAAAAGGTTAAGCTGGCCTGGCAGGGAGCGGAAAGTATAACAATAAACAAGCAGGGCGAAATGCAGATTAAGACCCCGATAGGGAGTTTTACCGACCAGGCACCGATTGCCTGGCAGGTAGACGGCCAGAACTGTCAGAAGGTAGATGCTGCCTTCTGCAATCAGGGACAGGAATGGGGCTTTAAACTGGGTGAATACGATCCAAGCCGCGAAATGATAATTGACCCCGCTATAATAGATTATTGTGGGTATATTGGCGGTACCAAGGCAGAAGAAGGCCATGGAATCGCAGCTGACAGTCAGGGCCGAGCTTACATAGCTGGAGAAACTTCCTCCAGTCAGGGATTCCCGATAACTGGGGGGCTGGATAACAATTATAACGGAGGGGATCTGGATGTTTTTGTAGCCCGGGTGGCGGCTGATGGTAATTCCTTGGAATATTGTACTTACATCGGCGGATCAGATAAAGATGAATGCGATGCTATATCAGTTGACAGCAGTTGCCGGGCTTGTGTGGTCGGGTATACCAAGTCCGCGGAAACTCAAGGTTTTCCGGTGAGTATAGGGCCTGATTTAACGTACAATGGCAACGGGGATGCCTTTGTTGCCCGTTTAGCCCCCAATGGAGCATCTCTTAACTATTGTGGTTATGTCGGCGGTACAAATAATGACTGGGGCAGCGCTATAGCGATTGATGGCACCGGTCGGGCTTACATTACTGGGAGTACCGGCTCCAGCCAGACTCAAAATTTTCCCGTTAAGGGAGGTCCGGACCTTAGCTATAACGGTGGAGACGATGACGCTTTTGTGGCCCGGGTAGCTTCCGATGGTAGTTCCCTGAACTACTGCGGCTATATTGGCGGCTCAAATCGTGAAAGTGGTTATGGCATTACGATTGATGACATTGGTCGGGTTTATGTGGCTGGATCAACTAGTTCCAGCGAAACGCAAGGCTTTCCCGTCACGGTGGGGCCGGATGTAAGCTATAACGGAGGAAACTACGATGCTTTCATAGCCCGGGTGGCAGTCGATGGGACGTCTATTGACTATTGTGGCTATATTGGCGGCTCAGATTATGACGCCTGCACTGCCATCGCGGTTGATAACAACGATAGAGCTTATATTTGTGGAAGTACTGGCTCCAGTGAAACTCAAGGTTTTCCCGCCAGGGTGGGGCCGGATATTACCTATAACGGGAGCCTTAGTGACGGTTTCGTAGCCCGGGTGACTGCCAACGGCAGCTCCCTTGATTACTGCGGTTACATCGGCGGTACGAATTATGAGGGTGTAAGCGACTTAGCAATTGATAATGAAGGCCGGGTCTATTTGGCGGGATATACTGCTTCCAGTGAAGATCAGGGGTTCCCTATTTCAGGGGGATTGGATTCCACCTTCAATGGAAATGCAGATGCTTTCGTAGCTCGAATAGCTGCCGATGGGAATTCCATGAGTTATTGCGGTTACATTGGTGGCTCGAATACTGACTTTGGCAGAAGCATCGCGCTTGACGGTGACGGCAAAATCTATGTCAGTGGGCAAACCCAGTCCACTGAGACTGAGGGTTTTCCCTTAGAGGGAGGTTTAGATGCCAGTCAAAACGGCGATTTTGACGTTTTTGTAGCCCGCATTAAACTGCAGCAAGGCGCCGATCTGGAGGTAAAACTGGAGAACCCGCCAACTGAATTGGCATTTGGAGAGAAGGCAAATGTGACAGCTATTGTATCGAATAAGGGAGAGGTGCAGACTGGAAAGGCCTTTCTAAATTTCTATATTGGCAGCCAGTTGCTGAGTACCAAGAATGTGTCCAAACTCAAACCGGGCAAGAGCAAAAAGATCAAGGTTAAATTGAAGGTCCCGGCTGTCCCTGGATCTTCAACCCTGAAGGCAGAAATTATTCCTTCTGGTGAAGACTTAAACAATACCAATAATATTATTCAAAAACAGGTGACGATCACATTACCGGACTTAACCATTAAATCAGCGGCGGTTAAAGGAACCCTGGTGGCAGGCAAATCAGGAACCCTGATAGTAAAGGCCGCCAACCTGACGATTGCTACAGCCGGACCAACGGTAATACGTATTTACCGGGGTAAAGATGGCACCGCGCTGGGGCAAAAAAAACTGTCGAAGCTTAAAAAACAGGAGAAAGATTTAAGCATAAAGATCAAAGTTCCGGAAGACTTCCAACCAGGCACTGAAGATCTTCGGATAGTGATAGATGCCGACTATCAAGTAGCAGAGGAAAACGAAGGCAATAACCTACTAATTTTTAAGTAATATTTGAAAGAAAGCTATAAAAAAGCCCCTATTCGGGGGCTTTTTTATTCATATGAAGGAAAATTTCATGTAGGGTCTGATGAATAAGGGCTGGTTTTCTCAGCCCTTCACTATACCTCATGAAAATTAAAAACGGAAGGCATAAACATTAATCGGAAATATATGCATTTGTATTGCAGGCCCCCTAGGGTTGGTTCATAATGGAAATCAAGTATGGATAATTCGAACCTGGGCCTATATTAATTCAATTGGACAAAAGAGCAGGATTAGGACATGAGAACCACGCTAAAAAGGGAAAAGACTAAACTGGATATGTCCTTTAATCGAAGCGGATTCCATATGAATATAAAATGCAAGTCGCTAATATCACTATTTTTAACCTTATTATTAATCCTTACAAATCCTGGGCTGTTATCTGCGGGCACCATTAATTGGACTCCAGAAAAGCAGATGACTGCAGGGTCTCAGGGGGCCAATCCTGAGCAGGCTGAGACCCTGCTGGAGAACATTCCCCTATGTTTTATTGAAAACCGGGGACAACTGGATAAACAGGTATTCTATTATGCTGATGGAGGAACCAGGGGGCTTTACTTCACTTCGTCAGGACTGACTTTTACCCTGGTTACGGAAGAAAAGCGCTGGGCAGTAAAAATGAACTTCGTTGGGGCCAAGAATGTAACCCCTTACGGTGAATCTCTTACACCCACTAAAGTATCCTACCTTAAAGGCCAACCAAAGGATTGGAAAACCGGTCTTAGTACATACTCCCGGGTAATCTACCCTGATCTATGGCCAGGCATCGACCTGGTATTTAAGGGCGATTCCAAAGGCTTAAAATATGAATTCGTGGTAGCTCCGGGGGCTGATCCCAAAAAGGTTAAGCTGGCCTGGCAGGGAGCGGAAAGTATAACAATAAATAGGCAGGGGGAAATGCAGATTAAGACCCCGATCGGAGGTTTTACCGACCAGGCACCGATCGCCTGGCAGGTGAACGGCCAGACTCGGCAGAAGGTAGATGCTGCCTTCTGCAAACAGTCACAGGAGTGGGGATTTAAACTGGGTAAATACGATCCAGGCCGCGAACTGATTATTGACCCCATTATAATTGATTATTGTGGATATATTGGCGGTAACAAGGGAGAAGATGCCTATGGGATCGCGGTTGACAGTCAGGACCGAGCTTACATAAGCGGATGGACTTCCTCGGATCAGGGTTTCCCGGTAACTGGAGGGCTGGATAACAGCTATAACGGAGCCGGTGACGCTTTTGTGGCCCGGGTGGCGGCTGATGGTACTTCCCTGGAATACTGTACTTACATCGGCGGATCATTATATGATATTTGCTTTAGTATGACGGTTGATAGCAGCTGCCGGGTTTACGTGGTTGGGTATACTGAGTCCGGGGAGACTCAAGGTTTTCCGGTAAATATAGGGCCTGATTTAACATATAACGGCAACGGAGACGTCTTTATTGCCCGCTTGGCCGCCAATGGATCATCTCTTGACTATTGTGGTTATGTTGGCGGTACAAATAGTGATTGGGGCAGGGCGATAGCGATTGATGGCACCGGTCAGGCTTATATTACTGGAGACACCAACTCCACTCAGACTCAAAACTTTCCGGTTAAGGGAGGTCCGGACCTTAGCTATAACGGTGGAGACAATGACGCTTTTGTGGCCCGGATAACTGGTGATGGCACTTCCCTGGGCTACTGTGGCTATATCGGCGGCTCAAATAATGAAGCTGGTTATGGTATTACAGTTGATAACATAGGTCGAGTTTATGTGGCCGGATATACTGCTTCCAGTGAATCTCAAGGTTTTCCCGTCGCGGTGGGGCCGGACATTACCTATAACGGAGGAAATAACGATGCCTTCGTAGCCCGGGTGGCTGCCGACGAAACTTCTCTGGATTACTGCGGCTATATCGGCGGCTCAGATTACGACGGCTGCACTGCCATCTCGGTTGATAACAGCGGTAGGGCTTATATTTGTGGAATTACAGTCTCCAGTGAAACTCTGAATTTTCCCGCCAGGGTGGGGCCGGATCTTACCTATAACGGGGGCAAGGACGGCTTTGTAGCCCGGGTGGCTGCCAACGGCACTTCCCTTGACTACTGTGGTTACATCGGCGGTACGAATTCAGAGTGGGTATTCGGAATGGAAATTGATAATGAAGGCCAGGCTTATCTTATGGGATTTACTAATTCCAGTGAAGATCAGGGGTTCCCAGTTTCGGGGGGCTTGGATGCCACCTTCAATGGATATTATGATGCCTTCGTGGCTCGAATAGCTGTCGATGGGTATTTTATAGATTACTGTGGTTACATTGGTGGCTCGAATCGCGAATATGGCAGGAGTATCGCACTTGACAGTAACGGCAAAGCCTATGTCAGTGGGGTAACCGAATCTAGGGAGTTCGAGGGGTTTCCCTTAAAGGGAGGTTTAGATGCCAGCCAAAACGGGGATTGCGACGCTTTCGTAGCTCGCATTAAACTGCAGCAAGGTCCCGATCTGGAGTTAAACCTGGAGAACCCGCCTGCTGAATTGGTATCTGGAGAGAAAGCTACTGTGACCGCTGTTGTAACCAGCAAGGGAGAGGTAGAGTCCGAGAAAGCTTCAGTGAATTTTTATATTGACGATAAATTGCTTGTTCGCAAAAGCGTTTCCAAGCTTAAACCGGGTAAGAGCAAAAAGATTAAGGTCAAACTGAATGTGCTCGCTATCGATAGGTATTCAGTTTTGAAGGCGGAGCTTATACCTTCTGGTGAGGATTTAAACAACACCAATAATGTATTTGAAAAACAGGTGAAGATCGAGTTACCGGACTTAACGATTAAATCAGTTGTAGCTAAAGAAACCCTCGTAGCAGGTAAATCAGCAACCCTGATAGTTAAGGCCGCCAACCCGACCATTGCTACCGCCGGACCAACAAAAATACGCATTTACCGGATAAAAGATGGATCTGTGCTGGCAGAGAAAAAGTTGTCAAAGCTAAAACCACAGGAGAAAGATATAAACATAAAAATCAAAGTTCCGGGAGACTTCCAGCCCGACACTGAAGGCCTGCGAATCATGATCGATCCCGACGATCAAGTGGTTGAGGAGAATGAAGACAATAACCAAATGAATTACACTAATACTTAAAAGGATAAAAGTATCCGCTAAAAAGCCAAATCCCTAAAAACAGATAATTGAGGAAAACGAGGTCAACCACGATTTAATTATGCTAAATATTTGACAGTCTGGAGCCGCTGACCGCGGCTTTTTATTGGCATCCCATAAAGGAAAGAAATACATTCATAATTGATTAGTGTCGAAACATATCACATAATTGAAAAAACGGGTTTAAACAGCAATTAATTTGGAATAGGAGGATTAAGCTATGACTAACCAGGAAATACATAAGAAACGTCAGATGCAAACCCGACTGAGAAGAACCAAAATATTACCCAAAATAGGGTGGAAGTCAATTATCGCCTTACTCCTAACTTTTTTGATGTTGGGGGGAACACCGGGGGTTTTATCAGCGGGTACCATTAACTGGACCCCCAAAGGCATAAGTTCCGAAGTGGTGAATACCAATCCAACTGCAGACAATCAAACCAATAGGTTGGCGGATATGCCGCTCTTTTTCATTGAAAACCAGGGGCAAATAGATAAACAGGTCTTATACTACACCGAGGGAGGTAATCAGGCCCTCTATTTCACTCCTAAGGGACTAACCTTTGCCCTGACTAAATCCCAAGAACCTTCGAGTACATACCTTAAAACAAAGCTTCCTGGAAAAGAATTAATACCCCAGGCCACAGAACAAGAACGTTGGGCGGTTAAACTTAACTTCACCGGAGCCAAAACAGTAAAACCTCATGGTGAAGGACTCACGCCCACCCGCGTATCCTACTTAAAGGGACAACAGAAGGATTGGAAAACCGGCCTTAACACCTATTCTCGGGTTGTATACCCTGATCTATGGCCGGGTATTGACCTGGTATTTAGAAGCGGTTCCAACGGCTTGAAATATGAATTTCTGGTAGCGCCGGGCTCTGATCCCAAGCAGATTAAGCTGACCTGGCAGGGAGCGGAAAGTATAAAAATCAATAAGCAGGGCGGAATGGAAATTAAAACCCCTATTGGAGGATTTACCGACCAAGCACCAATCGCCTGGCAGAGAAATGAAGAGGATTACAAAGAAGTTGACACATCTTTTTGCTTACGTGAAAATTCTTCCCAATGGGGATTTGAACTGGGTAATTATGATCCAGCCCGTGAATTGGTTATCGACCCCGCAATAATAGATTATTGCGGCTATATCGGTGGCTCCCGGGAAGATAAGGGTGGTACTATTGCGGTCGACAACCTGGGCAGGATCTATGTAGCCGCGTTTACCAACTCTAGCGAAAGCCAGGGTTTTCCGGTAACTCCCGGGTTGGATACCAGCTTTAACGGAGGTATATGGGATGGATTTGTAGCCCGGATGGCAGCTGATGGTGCTTCCCTGGAGTATTGCACTTACATCGGCGGCTCAGATTTTGACTCATGTGATGGCATCGCGGTTGATAGCAGTTATAGGGTTTATATAACCGGGAATAGCGCTTCCAGCGAAAGTGAAGGTTTTCCTGTTAAGGGGGGCCCGGATCTTACCTACAACGGAGGGAGTTCCGACTCTTTTGTTGCCCAGTTGACAGCCGATGGGACATCTTTGGAGTATTGCGGCTATATAGGCGGCTCGGGTATGGATTATGCCATGGACGTTGCATTTGATAACAATGGACGAGTCTATTTAGCCGGGTTTACAGATTCCGCCCAGGGTCTACCCGTTACAGGAGGCCTAGACTCTGAATATAACGGAGGTACATCTGATACCTGGGTTGCCCGGGTGGTAGCCGGAGGCAGTTCTTTGGATTATTGCGGTTATATTGGCGGCAGTAATTGGGATGCTTGCTATGGTTTAGCGGTTGATAATAGCGGTCAGGCTTATGTTACGGGGTATACCTCGTCCAGTCAAGCCGAAGGGTTTCCCGCCAGTATAGGGCCCGATACCAGCTATAACGGGGGAGATTATGATGCCTTTGTAGCCCGGGTATCTGCAGACGGAAATTCTTTGAATTATTGCGGTTATATTGGCGGGTCCTTAGCTGATCTTGCTTTTGGCATTGCGGTTGGCAGCAACAGTCGGGCCTATGTAACGGGATATACCACGTCTAGCTTAACTGAGGGTTTTCCGGTTAAGGTTGGGCCCTATACCGGCCACGGAGGAGATGGTGATGCCTTTGTAGCCCGGGTGTCAGCTGATGGAACTTCCCTTGACTATTGTGGCTATATCGGCGGAGCGAATTCTGATCAGGGCAAGGCCATAGCGGTTGACAACAGCGATCGGGCCTATGTATTAGGAGATACATTTGGAGATATAAATCAGGGTTTTCCCACCCGGGGAGGGCCGGACAGCCGCTATAACGGGGGGTTATGTGATACGTTCGTAGCCCGGGTAACCGCTGACGGGACATCCCTGGATTATTGCGGCTACATTGGTGGTTTAGATAGTGATTACAGTGGGCGCATCGCGGTTGATGGCGATGGCCAGGCCTATATTACCGGATATACCAGTTCCAGCGAAAACCGGGGTTTTCCCGCCTATGGAGGGACGGATATCAGCTATAATCGCGGTATCAGTGACATTTTCGTAGCCCGCGTTAAAGTTTTGCCGGGCCCTGACCTGGCAGTGGATTTAGAAAACCCGCCCACACAGGCGGGTTCCGGGGAGAAAGTAACAGTAACTGCGTTTATAACCAACATGGGAGAGAATCTTGCCGAAAAATCAACAGTACAATTTTATATGGATGACCAGCTTCTTT
>JBLMZW010000241.1:0-3066 GCA_050259035.1 Chitinophagales bacterium
ACTGCGCAGGTGTCAGTATATCCTCCATCTACTGTGGTTACTGTTATCGTTGCACTGCCTGCTGCTACTGGGGTCACTACTCCATTTGCTACCGTCGCCACACTGGTATCACTGCTGCCCCAGTTTACACTTTTATCAGTTGCATCAGCAGGTGCCACCGTTGCCGTCAATGTTCCAGTTGCTCCCCCCGCGGTCAGCGTCATGGTTTCTTTATCCAGGGTTACTCCCGTTACCGGTACATTCACAGTCACATTACAAGTATCTGTGAATCCTCCGTCTTCAGTAGTTACTGTTATAGTTGCTGTTCCACCTGCGACGGCGGTTACTACCCCGTTAGCAACAGTTGCTACATTCGTATCACTGCTGTTCCAAGTAACGTTTTGGTTGGCAGCATTTACAGGTAAAACCGCAGCCGTTAGAGTATCACTGCCACCTGGGTTAAGGGTCAATGTGTCTTTATCAAGGGTAACTCCAGTTACCGCTTGTTTCAGGGTTACTTTATAGAACTGATGAACCGGACCGTCATACCATCTCATTAATATTACGTCGTTGGCCTGGAAGGTCTGAGTTGCATTAGTGGTATACCATATCTGCTGAGCATTTTCTGGATTGGATATTTTGGGCCAAGGGTGGCTGTCTCCCTTTGTATAATCAAGAATGCTCTTTGGTGAATTATTTGTTATATCTGTAACATAGGTTCCGTTACGATACAATTTCGCTATACAGACTCCCGCCCCACCATGTGGCGTTGCTGTTAGGCCCTGGAAAGTTGAGAAATCTGCTACCTTTAACTCAGCACCAGTTTGAGTCAATGCAGTTGCCCAAGCAGTTCTATCGGCTGTTATTTGTACGCCACTCAGACTACTGCAATCCGTCCCACCTATTGTAAACGCACTAAGTTTAGTCGGTGATAATAATTTAATCTTATGGAACGTATACATTCCTGAGGTCCAACCGTTTCCAATTACTTGTATTACAACATCATCTTCGCTAATCGTAACGTTTGCGGGACTATCCTCATATGTTGTTTGAACATATGCTCCATATGTACCATCACCGTTATCATAGGTAGGATTCCATACTGCATGACGAATCTCGTTTCTTATTCCACTAGTCGGTGCCCATGTAACTCCTGTCTTCCCGACAAAACTATCAAAATAGGTATATCCTCCATAGGTCACTACAGGAAGTGTATCTTCTGCGTGTTGCTGTAAATCATTAATGCTGGTTCCAGCTGTTACTGATACATGACAATTAGCAACATCTTTACATTCGACTCCTCCGATGATCCATTTTGTTAGGTCTGGAGCTGCATATGCTTGTGGGACCGGTAATGCTATTTGAAAACATATCATCATTAATGTCACGGCAATTGCAAAAATCATTTTTACACCGATTTTTCGACCCATTCTTATAAACTCCCCCCTTTCGTCTTAATTGCGTTTCTAAGCATTTTCAGTTTGCTTAACCCAATTGATCCCCCCCTAAAATCTGTTTTCATATGTAATCGCTGCCACTTATGATCTGTGGTGTTATTTTTTGTCATCCTTATTAATTTCTGTACTTTTGAGATTTGTCCTTCCATTTCCTTCATTTTTTATTTCTTGTTTCCATGTCTGTTTATTAGTGTTTTATTTGGTAATTGTCTATTGATATTTGGCTTTGCAAAGCGGTAAAGCTGATATGAAAAAGCAGATGTGTAACGCGGTTGTCTTATTAACATCCAATACATTATATGAAGCTAAATCGGACAAATGCTGCTAACTCTTCTCATGTTAAGAAACAGCTACTTTACCAAGCTGAGAAGGACTATTTTATATAATTTACACAGTGAATTGCTTTTTGAGAGGGTGTTAAATATATGTTTTAAAATTATTGGTTTTTTACTTTTAAAGGCCTCTGGAAAGAAGGTTGAGAGGTGTGTGCGTTTGGTTAGATACTAACGTGAAAAAACCCGGTCTTTATGACCGGGCTCTTTAAAAGTGTCTTTTTAATTTTTTATAATGGTGTAGACCACTTAAGTTTTACCCAGGGACCGTTTTGGTCTGACATCAGTTGGTTCTTCACGCGGGTTTCCTGATTTAAGATATCACTGGTATCGCTTTCAATTAAGGTCCAAAACTCTCTTCCTAACAAGTAATTCTTACCGAAATCGTCCCATGAAGTATAATACCTTTGGATTTCTCTAGCTGCATTCAATATGTAAGTCAAAGCTTCTGCATCAGTGAAATATCCGGCAACATAACTGTATCCGGCCACAAATACGACTCGACTTTGATCCCAGGCTATTAGTTTTCGTGTTCCTATGGTATCGCGGTTGTCATATGCGAACTGTTCCTGTTCATCAAATCCGGATACACATTCTTCGATTTCATCTTCGGTCATTTCATTTAAATATGATTGGTATTCCTGATACTCTTGAGAGTTACCTGTAGTTTGGAATTCTCTTATTATTTCAATCGCATCCTCCCGACTATCGACATACCATAATTCACTTAAAACATCCTGGGCCTTCTCCATATTCGTTTCGTCCGGTATGGCTCCTCCCAGAATGTTTAGGTCAAGACCCTGATTTTTAATCAAAACGGCCGCTGTAGCCCATGCCCACTTTTCTGAATCACTTAGGGCTTTGCCTTTAGTAGGTTGTGGAGTTGCTTGTTGCTGCTGTTGTTCCGGGGGCTCCTGGGGTTGGCCAGGAATGGTATTAGTATTAGATGAAGGTGGACTTACCTGTTTCTTTGATGAAATAGTCACCGTCCTGGTCGCTCCGTCCCATGCGACATCAACCCCCAGGGATTCGCCGACAAATCGCAACGGAACCATGGCTCTGCCGGCTTTGATTTCAGGTACTGCCTCTAATTTAACCGTATTTTGATTTACCCGCGCTCGATCGGTACCAAGAGGCATTATTATGGACAGATCGTCCTTATTAATACTTACTATTCGCGAGTTCTGATCCCAGGCTACCGTTGCTCCCAGGGAAACACTGATAACTCTTAACGGAACAAATACCCTGTTGCTTTTCAAGTATGGCTGGGGTTGGGATTTTATTTCTTCTCCATTAAT
>JBLMZW010000242.1:0-7766 GCA_050259035.1 Chitinophagales bacterium
ATCGCAGATGACAGCGACGGAAATCATTAACCAGATCAAGGTATTATCAGGTAATTACCAGACTGAAGTTATCTTCATCTACAAACCCGGGGATATGGGAACGGTTGTTGAAGCCTTCAGAGCTGGAGCTTACGACTGCCTATCCTGGCCAGTCAACACCAGTGAATTGACGGCAGCCATAAAACGTTTAGACAATCAGTTGGATGGGAGTAATAATACTTCCGATTTGGTCAAAGCTTTTGAACATGAGGCTACTTTAAACATCCCCCACCCGGACTATCCTCATTCGGAGAATATCGGCCCGGGCACCTTATTTTGTTTTTCTGACATTATGAAAAGAATATATGGGTGGGCACGGTTATACCATGCCGATCGGTCTATACCGATTCTAATCGAAGGTGAAACTGGCACCGGGAAAGAACTGGTGGCGCGGTTAATACACTATGGCCTCAGAAGCAACGATAAACCCTTTATCGCCTTGAACTGTGCGGCATTATCCCCGGCACTTTTTGAAAGCGATTTATTTGGATATCAAAGCGGTTCGTTTACTGGCGGTGTGCCCGGTGGACAAATCGGTAAATTTGATCTCGCTAGCGGAGGTACCATTGTTTTTGACGAGATATCGGAAATACCAATTGACCTACAGGCTAAACTCCTGCGGGTGATTCAGGAAGCAGAGTATTACCGGGTTGGAGGCTTAAAAAAATTTGAAACTGATGTGCGGATAATTGCTATCAGCAACCGAAATTTGGAGAAGGCGGTAGAACAGGGGACTTTTCGGCGTGATCTTTATCATCGCCTTAATGTTGGATATATCCATATTCCGCCCTTGCGGGAACGCAGGGAAGAAATTATACTTTTGGCTACCAGGTTCCTGACCCAGTTTGCGCATGATAAAGGGAAAAACTTTATTAAAATCAGCCCTGAAGGCGCGCACATTCTGTCATCATATGACTGGCCGGGGAATATTCGAGAATTAAAGAACGTCATGCAACGAGTGGTTCTAACCGCGGATGATAGAGAAGTGCGACCGTTCCACCTTGATTTTTTAAGGCAAGAAAAATCAACATGGTCTATAACGGCCGAAGAGGTTTTCGACTTCCATAATATCAAGCTTCCATCTGACAGCCTACCTATAGAGGAGCTATATAACCATATTTTGCTTAAAGCTTTGCGTATGCATAATGGAAACCAAACCAATACCGCCAGGTATTTGGGGATCTCACGCAACTCTCTTATTTACCGCTTAAAAAAAATCAACTAGATTTCTCGTTGACTATTCAACAGTAGTTGAAAATGGTGCTTGCTTTCAACCTTTCAAAGGTTTATAGCTAGCACCTTTCGACATTGTGCCTGGGCATAAAAAACACCGATGCAATTAAATTACAATTGATTTCATCGCAAAATGACTAAAATTACAAGCATGTGCAGAAAAATAGAACAAATTGCCAATAATAATCTCCTCTTCCTAAAATGGCATTAACCTTGCATATAAAAAATCATGGCTATATTCACAGGTTTTATTAAAAGGGGTTGAATGACGCAATGAAGGTTCTGGTGGTTGACGATGCCACAAATGTGAGAAAAGTAATTAAGCTAATGCTGGAATATAGTAATTACCAAGTCGTAGGAGAAGCGGAAAACGGTTTTATGGCAGTGGAAAAATACCAGGAGCTTAGACCTGACCTGGTGGTAATGGATATTACAATGGCAGGACTGGACGGAATATCCGCCTTAAAAGAAATACTTAAATACGATTCCCAGGCTGCTGTAATTATGATATCGGCATTCCCTGGAGATTACATTGTACAGGAAGTTATTGAAGCGGGAGCGAAGGCCTTTATATCTAAACCTTTCCTGATGGAAGACTTCATTGCTGCCGTACAACGCCTTAATCCAGAATAACCTGATAAATGCCTCTCTTAAAATTACACGTCCAAACTAAATACTACATTTTGCTTTTCTTGCATGATCAGATAACATTTCGGTTTGGCTGTTTGCTAACAGGGAATTTTGAAAATGCTTAGAACACAGCAATGTACGACCGCTAGACATTTCTTCAGCCTCTTAAAAGAAATACTCTGCCCTGACAGTTGCATAATAAACAACTGTTGAAAAAGATACACAAAAAATCAACAAATTTAGGCACATATCGAGCTAATAAAGGGAAATATGAAGAAAAGACGCGAGTAGAAAGACCAAATGTCGATATATGGTAATGTTATTAGGAAATATATGTATAGAGGTGCTAAAAATAACATGATTAGATACCTGGCATGAATCTTGCTCATAATCTAGATACCTCAAGGACGTTCAGATCAGCCTGGATACAAAAATAACTAAAAGGAGCAAGAACATGAATCGTGGTCAGTTTCTATTAGAAAAAATGATCCAGCGCTATGATAACGAAACCTATTCTCATTGCCAGCAAGTGTCCATTATCAGTTATTTAATCGGAGAAGTTCTGGAGTTGCCTCAGCAAGATAACCTTCTGATATGCCGGGCAGCAGCCCTGCATGACCTGGGAAAGATTTGCCTGCCGGTTGAGGTTCTCCGAAAACAAGGGTTACTTAACAAAGAGGAATGGGATTTGATTATGGGACATCCGATTCAGGGCTATCAACTCTTAAAATCCCATCCCGATCCCCTCATGAAAGACATAAGTATGCTGGTCCTTTTACACCATGAACGTATTGATGGCAAAGGTTATCCCTGCGGCGTCAAGGGAAAGGAAATACCGCTCGGGGCTCGGGTGATAGCAATCGCTGATGCTTTGCAGGCCATGCTTACTGATAGGCCTTACCGTGATAATCCATTGACCTTTAAAGCAGCCCTGGCACAGATTGAGGTTAACGCTGGAACTCAGTTCGACGAGGAGATGGCTAGACGAATCATTTCCTGGTTTAGGGCCCGGGGAGAAACTCTTGACGTGCGCTTAACAAATTACGTGTCAAATTTGAATCAAGAAGAGGAGGCATAAATTTGCGAGTACTGGTTGTTGATGATGCCATATTTATGAGGAATTCCATCCGGATAATTCTGGAGAAAAATAAAATTGAAGTGGTTGGGGAAGCGGAAAACGGCCAAATAGCCTTAGAAAAATACCAGCAACTGAAACCCGATCTGGTTACCATGGATGTTACTATGGCCGAGGTGGACGGGCTGGAAGGCCTTAAACTTATTCGGGAATATGATCCCAAGGCGATAGTGGTAATGATGTCCGCCATGGGCCAGGAGTCTATAGTCAAAGAAGCTATTCTCGCGGGGGCCAAGGCCTTTATAGTAAAACCTTTTAAGGAAGAACACGTGATAAAGACCCTGCGCCAGTTTGAAGGTTAAATTCCCGGAAGACTCCCATGCAGCAGCCTTCGTACCAAGATTTACCCTCATTATTACTTCATATTTTCGTAGCTTTCTTCCCTCAGACAGCTTAAAAATGCACCAATTCAGGAGGTAAAACTGTGCACTCCATAGGACCAAGAATGTTTAGGGAGTACCGGGATTTTCTTTATGAGATTACGGGAATCCATATTGATGAACATAAAGAGTATCTTCTGCAAAGTAAGGTAAGTCGTTTAGTCAATCGTAGCGAAACGGATTCGGCTAAGGCTTACCTTGACCTGATTTCCCAACCGGGCAAAGTCCGGGAACGTCAGGAGTTCATAGATATGATGACCACAAATACCACTGAGTTCTTCCGTGAGTCGGAGCATTTCGATTACCTGGGGGACCGGATGGCCAAAATCCTCCATGACAATCCCCGTATTGCGTCGGACCGGGTCATACGAGTATGGAGTGCTGCTTGTTCTACCGGGCAGGAACCGGTTACATTAGCTCTGGTTCTGAGACAACTGCTGGGCGATACCTACAAGATAAAGGTTTTGGCAACGGATATCAGTACGGACGCCTTGAACCGTGCGGTAACCGGTGCCTATTCAGCCTCAGAATGTTCTGCGATTCCAGAACCCCTTCTTAAGAAATATTTTTGCAGGTCGGGAGAGAGTTATATAATTGGTGATCAACTTAGATCTATGATCACTTATCGCCATTTCAACCTTATGAAAAATTTCAATTTCAAATGGGGTTTTGATGTGATTTTCTGCCGAAATGTCATGATCTATTTTGATAATCTGGTTCAGCAATCATTGGCTAACAAATTCTATGGCTGTCTGGTTCCCGGCGGATTATTGTTTCTGGGACATTCTGAGAGCTTGCTAAACAAGCAACACCGGTTCAAGTTAATCGGACATTCTATATATCAGAAATCTTGAAGGGGATGGTACAGTGCTAAACGAGCTGCTGGGGGTATTTATTGAGGATTTGCGGGATAGCTTGCTCTCTTTTGATGAGAAGCTTATGGCCTTACGCAGTGGGGCCAGAGGGGATGGGGTCATAAACGAATTATTCCGAGTGGCCCATACCATCAAGGGGAATTCGGCGGCTATGGATTTTATGAAAATGGAGAAAGTAATGCACTCCGTTGAAGACATTCTGCAGGAGATCAGAAATGGTGAACGGGAAGTAACGGAAGATGTTATTGATTTGCTGTATAACAGTCATGACTTTTTAGAGGATTGCATTGGCATTGTAGCCCGGGACCATGCAGACCAGCAACTTCAGATAGAAGGGATTTTAAACCGCATCGAGTCTTTAAGAAACCCGGGGACGAAAACGGAAGTAAACTTACTATTCAACCAGGCGGAGAATATAACGGAGGAAGAAAACCTGTTGGAGATAATTAGAGCCAACCGGGAACGTGGCTATGAAGCCTATGCCATTACGGTTACTCTATCTCCTGATTGTGCCATGAAATCAGTCCGGGCCTGGCTGGTTTTTGAAGAAGTCGATAATCAAGTGATACTGGTCTTCTCGGATCCAGAGAGGCCTTCTGAGGAAACATTCCGGCGTCCCGACTACAGCTTTGAAGCTAACACGATACATATGGTGGTTCTGTCGGAGCAGGGAATCGATTCCCTGATAGAACAACTCCAGGAAACCAGTGAAATAGAACAGGTAACTTCCCGCAATTTAGGTTCAATGGATGAAGTCAGGTTGCTGATGCAAAAGGCCAGAATTGAACGAGAACTGGCGGCTTTAATCAGTGAAGTCGGTACCGTTTTGCTGCAGGAAGACATAGTTCAAAAACAGTTTCAGGACCTGGCCGCCTATATGGATGCAATCGCTGACATCGGTAAGGATTATCCGCTAATAAATGATTATGCCGCTACTGTTGCCTTAAACCTGAGCGAGGCGGCCAAGGGTCGGCCGCGTTTAACCAGGGAAGGCGGTGAGGCCCTGGCGGACATTTTGCGGTTGCTGGAGCAATGTGTCAGGATACCGGATAAATCTGAGAGTGAGCCGCTTTCTGTGCAGATAAGAGCAGCCCTGGAACGTATGCTGGCAGGTATTATCGAGGATCAACGGCTAGGTGAAATTCTGGTTGAGAAGGGGCTCCTCGATGAATACGAAATCGATAAATTGCTGATTAAGCAGAAGAAAGATCACCCCCAGTTAAGATTAGGCCAGGTAATAGTCAAGGAGAACAAGGTACCAGCTTACGACGTAATGCAGGTTTTAAAGGAGCAGCAGGGGGAAAGGGAAGCGCGGAAGCCTGCTGCCGGGAGCGAAAGCGGATATGTCCGGGTACCGGTTAACAAAGTTGATAGCCTGATGGATATGCTGGGAGAATTACTTATCTTAAACTCTCAATTGGACCAGTGTGTGGCTGAGTCGGTTACCCAGGACAATGTTACTACCAATGTTTTGTCCCGCACCGCCAAATTAATTAAGTCCATTCAGACCCTCTCTATGTCTCTGCGTATGGTGGAGATCCGACCTACCCTGCACCGGCTGAGCCGGATAGCCAGGGATACAGCAGCTGAACTCAGTAAGCGGGTCAATGTCGTTCTGGAGGGAGAAGAAACCGAAGTTGACCGCAGTGCGGTTGAACGGCTCTTTGATCCCTTGATGCATCTAGTGAGAAATGCTGTATCTCATGGTATTGAGGCAGAAAACGAACGGGTGGCTTTGGGTAAAAAACCTGAGGGGCAGGTCGTTATTCGGTGTTACAGTAAGCGGGGTAATGTATATATCGAAGTGGAAGATGATGGCCGGGGTATGGATTGCTCCCGAATTCTGGATAAAGCAAAGAAGCTCAACATGGCGGAGGAAAACCGCGAGTATAACGAAGACGAAATTCTACGCTTTATTTTCCGACCCGGATTTTCCACTCAGGAGGAGATCAATAACATCTCCGGACGGGGAGTGGGTATGAATGTAGTAGAAGAAGAGGTCAGGCGGGCCGGAGGCCGGGTAGAAATCATTAATAAACCAGGACAGGGCTGTACCTTCCTCCTGCGGATTCCTATGAACCTGGCAGTGGTGAACGGAACCGTAGTGGAAGTAGCCAACGGCCGCTATATAATCCCCACCCTGTTTATTAAGGAGTTCTACGTGGTAAATGAAGGCAATTGGGTTAACTTAATGGGCAATTTAGGCGCGATACGGCTAAGGGATACGATAGTACCAGTTTTATGGCCGGAACGGGTGTTTGATATTCATAGTACGGCCTGCAGCAGAGAATGCCGGGAGGTGGTAGTCCTGGAATTGGAACAGAGACTGTTGGCCTTCCCCGTGGACCGCATAGTAGCCCGTCAGGAAATAGTATCGAAACCTTTGATTGATGAATTAAATGATCTTGGCTTCGCTTCGGGGGCTTCCATCCTGGGCGATGGAACCGTATCGCTGATTCTCGATGTAGAAGCTATTTTTAGCATGGTCGATCAAGTACGGGCAGGCTAGGGAAACAGGGAGGATGCTATGGATTCTCTGCTAGATTTCTATCTCCAGCCAGGCTATATCTATGCCAACGATGAGGGCAGTCTGGTTAAGACCGTTTTAGGTTCCTGCGTAGCGGTTTGTCTCTGGGATCAGCGCCAGGGCTTCGGTGGCATGAACCATTACATCTACCCCCGTCGGGTGCAAAAGCCACCCCGGGCCGAGTTTGGTGACGTTTCTATCCCTTACCTGATTAAGCTGATGAAGAAAATCGGATCAGATGAAAAAGATCTATTAGCCCATATCGTAGGAGGTGCGGCCAATCCCCTTCTAAGTTCCAATATTGGTCAGGAAAACATAGCCGTAGCCGAGGAAATTCTAGAACGTTATGGCATCACGGTGGTTAACCGCAGCGTGGGGGGTAATACCGGTAAAAAGGTGGTATTCAATACCGCTAGCGGTGAGCTCCTGATATATAGCTGCATGCAGGTCAGGGAGGATGACTGGTATGAATAAAATCAGGGTTATAGTAGTCGATGACTCAGCCATGGTCAGGAAGATGTTGACTGCGGAACTATCCCGGGACCCGGCCATCGAGGTTGTAGCTGCGGCCCCTGATCCATATGAGGCCCGGGAGAAAATAGTACAGCTAAAGCCGGACGTTATTCTCTTGGATGTGGAGATGCCGCGCATGGACGGCCTAACATTCTTAAGAAAACTGATGAAACACCTGCCTCACCGGGTGATTGTGGTTAGTTCCCTGGCTGAGGCCGGAGGGGAAGTGGCCCTGAAAGCCCTCGAATATGGGGCCTTAGAGGTTATGGCTAAACCGTCGGCAGCCTATTCGGTCGGTGACATGACCGAACAACTCATAGAAAAGATTAAAGCGGTGGCTCAGATACCGGATTGGCGTTTCACCGCCAGGCAAAAAGTATCCGCGGCATCTTCTGCCGGTGTCCAACCCCGGCAATCGCTCCTGCGGACTACCA
>JBLMZW010000243.1:0-15299 GCA_050259035.1 Chitinophagales bacterium
CCAATGACACTGTTAGGACATTGATCAACACAATCCCAACAAGCCGTGCAGAGGTGAGGATTTATTGCTATGTATTTGGTGGCAATATGTGCTGTTGGCATTTTAAAACCTCCATTCAATCTTCTTGACGTTGGTTCCCCCCTTGATGCTGCAAGACTATTTCACGATAGGCTTTAGCTACTAATAGTCTCTTGGCATTACCAATAGCTGAATTGATATCTCTTAGCGAAGGGTGATTTGAATCTGTTTTGTGTATAACCTTATTGTGGACAAGAGTTGCCTCAGCCCGATAGAGGGCCAGGATTTGAGCATATATTTTTATGTCGCTGATTTCTAATCCCAGGTTCAATAATCGACCCATAGCTTTAATAATAGCAGCATCAAAACTATCAAAAATATTCCCATCTTGCGTGTTTAAAGGGGTCACTAGACCGATGGCCTCCAACTCCTCAATAACACCTTTTGACAACCCACTTACTGTTATTAATTCATCCATTGTCAGGTTATCAGCAACAAAATCTCCTTTAGCACGATTGAACAAATCATTCATTGGTTCAATGTGATCTATGGCATCCAACTCATTACCGGTATGAAAGGCATCTAAGACCAATTTAATTACTGCCAGGGGCAGATAACGTTTTTCCTGAAGTTCCTTGATAAGATGAATATCCTCAATGTGTCCGGAGTCATAGTAGGCCATGTTCTTGCTCGTTTGGACCGGGGGTCTAAGTATTCCTTCCCGAAGATAGAAATGTATGGTTTGTTTAGACACCCCGGCGGCTGCCGCCAGTTCGCCTATCTTCATTAATTTATTTTGATCGGAAATTTTAATCACTTCCTATAGCTTTAATTGCCCAAAGTATATAGTGACGCTATACAGTTTGTCAATATTAATATTACGAATCAGTGATTAATAACATTTCCTTAACATTTGCTTGATACTATCTTGAAACTAACCGGTTAAGATGGGAGCAGCAATAAAGGAGGTGATACATTTGCTAAAGGAGAGACTAGGTATTAAAAAAGTACGGATCCTGGTATTAGTACTGGCGGCAGCAGTGTTATTGACCGGGGCAGGTTCCGCCCTGGCGGTGGGGAATGCATCCGGTTCCGGGATATGCCGGGGACTAGGTATAGGCAGGAATGTTGGCAGCCTGGCAAATCAGGTTTGTGACATTCTCGGTATGTCTCGTCAAGAACTGGCGACGGAACGTCAAGCCGGCAAGTCTCTGGTTGACATCGCAGCCGAGCATAACGTGAGTAAGGAAACATTAACAGCGACAGTCCTGGAGAAACGACAGGAAAACTTAAAACAGGCCTTGCAGGAAAATAAGGTAACCCAGCAACAATATGACCAATGTACCCAGAGGATGCAGCAGAATATTGAGAAGAATCTATCAAACACCAACTCGGGTCAGAACCAGGCCGGAAAGGGAAAAGGCAGAGATTTAGGCCGGGGGAGAGGGCACGGTATGTGCCGTCAAGCCTGCCCTAACAATAACCAGCAGTAGAAATCAACACAGGTTCAACTCTTAGGGGTTGAACCTTTTTTAAAATTCCACCCTTTAATAGCTAATGGTAAGGTCTGATGAGGTTTAAGTTAGGTAGGGATTGACGTAAAATCTTATAATAAGACTTTAAAGGAGTGATATCTTGGGCAAAAAAATTTTAATAGTTGACGATGAGCCCAAGATTCTAAAAGTAGTTGGTGATTTTCTGACCAGTGAAGGTTTTCAGGTTATTACGGCAGAAACCGGGGAAATGGCTATTCATTTAGCTTTGTCGGAACAACCCGATCTTATGGTTCTAGATCTGATGCTGCCAGAAGTAAACGGCTTTGAGGTCTGTAAACGGGTAAGGGAAATATCAAATCTGCCCATTATAATGTTGACTGCCAGGAACGAAGAAATCGATAAGCTTGTGGGACTGGAATTCGGGGCCGATGATTATATCACCAAACCCTTTAGCTTGCGCGAACTGGTTGCCCGTATCAAGGCCGTCATAAGAAGAACAGAAAATACGATAGTCAATGATAACAGCATTCTTCAGGTGGGCTCGTTAACACTTGATATGTCTCGCTATGAGGGCTGGATGGATGGAGTTCTATTGCCATTAACCCCTCTTGAGTTCAAAATACTATACTATTTAGCAGCTAACCCCGGGCTGGTTTTCAGTCGACTGCAAATACTGGAGCGAGTATTCGGGGAGGATTATGAAGGATACGAACGTTCGATAGATACTCATATTAGTAATATTAGAAAGAAACTTGAGCCCGATTCCCCTGAATCATCTTTTATCAAAACAGTCTATGGGGTGGGGTACAAGTTCACGGATTGGAAGGGACTGAGTTGACAGGCAACCGGCTGGAAAGAAGAATCATAGGATTACTGGTGACTGTAGCTCTGGTTGCCACGCTGACTACAGCAATTGCGGGGATATATGCTGCCCGCCAGCTTTTCTCAAATTACCTGAATAGGACAGCTTCGGTTAAAGCTGAGGATTGGGCTATTACCTTTTCAGCTTACTACGCTGAAAATGGCAGCTTTTCGGGAATTACATCTTTTTTGGATTCCAGAGGCAATGGCAGGGGATTCGGGAAGCGAAGAGGAATAGGGAACCGCGTTATTTTGCTTGGTTTGAGTGACACAGTAGAATATGATTCCGCCGGCCTTTTGTATGGGAAAAGAATAAGTGCCAGTGAATCGGCCGATGGGGTTCCAGTTACTGTTAATGGCAACAAGGTTGGTACGGTTTTGATGCCTGGTGTGGGAATGCGGAGCTTGAATTCACTGGAGTCTAATTTTATTAACTCTTTCACCAATTATTCACTATTAGCCGGTCTGATTGCTGCCCTGATAGCTCTGGCCCTGGGGATATTAATACTACGAACCATAGCTCGACCTATCCATGCTCTTTCTGATGCCACTCGCCGGCTGGCCAGGGGGGAAAAAGATGTCAGAGTGCCTCTGAAGGGGGACGGCGAGCTTCGGGAACTGGCCGAGGATTTTAACACCATGGCCGAGTCGCTCAGGAAAATGGAAACTATGCGCCGGAATCTCAGCGCTGATCTGGCACATGAACTTCGAACACCCTTAACTGTCTTGCGCGCCAACCTGGAATCCTGGCAATCAGGAGCAACCCAACCGACATTTGAAAACATTACTTCCCTGCATGACGAAGTTATACGGATAAGCAAACTGGTGAAGGATATGGAGAATCTGTCCCTGGCTGAAACCGGAAATTTGCCGTTAAATGTTCGTCAGGCAACGATAAATGAGTTGTTTGACATGCTGACTCCGGTAATGCTTGAAGCTGAAGCGAGAAGTCTTAAGGTGGACATTCAATTGGATGAATCACTTCCTTCGATTCGGGTTGATTTAGACCGAACCTTGCAGGTCATGTTAAATTTGCTATCCAACGCTATGGCCCATAGTCCGGCCGAAGGAAGAATAATAATTAAGGGAGAGAAGAAAGGGGAAATGGTTCAGATTTCCGTTTCGGATCAAGGCATGGGAATTCCCACTGAACAATTGCCATTCATATTCGAAAGATTTTACCGGGCGGACAATGCCCGCTCCCGCCAGACCGGGGGGATGGGACTGGGACTGGCCATTGCCAGGGGATATATTGAAGCCCAGGGAGGCAGGATTTGGGCTGAAAGCACTCCCGGCCGGGGCAGCGTTTTTTACTTTACCCTGCCCCAGGAGGAAAGTTAATTAACCCCTTAGAGAAGAGAAGCTATGGTCATTTTCTGAATATTGTTGGTTCCTTCTACTATGCTCCCCACCTTGGCATCCCGGAAGTAGATACCCAGCAGGTTGGTGGCAGTGTAGCCGGCAGCTCCCATTACATCAATAGCCTTTGAGGTTACTATCTGAGCCACTTCACTGGCGAACAACTTTGCCATAGAAGATTCCTTGGTATAATCGTCCTCCTGGTCCATCAAACAGCAAGCTCGCCATACCATTAATCGGGCAGCATCAATTCGGGTGGCCATTTCCGTCAACGGGAAAGAAATTCCCTGGTTGGAAAAGATGGGGCGACCAAACTGGTGACGTTCACGGGCATATTCCAGAGCAATTTGAAATGCCGCGCGGGCTATTCCTACCTCAATGGCTCCGACCAGTGCTCTTCCATAATCCAGGGTTTGGGTTAGCAACGGGTACCCGCTGCCTTCATTACCGATAACATTATCGGAGGGCACGCTGTTCCCATCGAACATCAGCTGAGCCGTATTGGTATATTTTATCCCCAGCTTATTGCGGGTAATTTTGTTTTTAATCTCCTCACCGGGAACCACAAAAAATCTTAAGCCAGCCCTGCCACTGCGGGGATTAGTGGTGGCGCAGACCGTTATGAATCGGGCTACCGAACCGTTTACAATGTAGTCCTTGGACCCGTTTAATATGTAATCTTCTCCTTTGAGCTGAGCTATGGTAGACAATCGCTCGATATCCGATCCCCCTTTGGGTTCGGTTAAGGCGAAAGCGGCCAGAGCTGGCACCGGTGATGTTAGAGGCGGTAAGAGTCTCTCTTTTTGGCTCTCCGAACCGGCGAGAATTATCGGGGTTATGGCATGCATTACTCCGACCATGCAGGCGGCCAGGCCGGCAGATCCTGCCGCTATCTCTTCGATAACCATGGCGAATGTCTGGAAATCCAGGCCCCGGCCGCCGTAGGCCCGGGGAATTACTGGAGCTATCAGGTTGTACTGGGCGAGGATTTCTGCCAGTCGCCAATCAAAAGTATCATCTCCCCGGGCATCCATTTCGATAGCCTGCGGGGCAATCTTTTTTTCCACCAGTTCTTTGACCATGGCAATTAGCTCGGTCTGGTCTTTGCTCATTTGAAACCCGATCATAGTTCTATTTGCCCTCCCTTGACTTTAACCATCTAATATAATCTATAGCTGACTGCCTGCTTTCCCGGGAGAGTTCCCCTAACTCATTCATTAGCTGCAGCAGTTCGCTCCATTCATCCCGATTTTGGTACATTTCGGAAGGAACATTTGTCTCTGTTTCAAAGGGCTGCATGAAATATTCGACCGGCTTGCCCAATACTTCAGCTATTTTCTGCAATTGAGCCAGATACAAACGCCGTTTACCCTTCTCGTAATTAGATAAGGTAGACTGCGAGTAACCCAGTCTTTCCGCCAGCTCTTTTTGGTTTAATCCCGCTTCTTCACGAGCTATTTGGATTCGGTATCCAATCTCTCTCTGTCCCATCTAATTCTCCTATATACATGTTCGTTTCGATTATAACCCAAGATTTTGTGATAGGGCAAAGACATCTGTGAAAGGTAAGGCGTGAGACGTAAGAAGCGAAACGTAAGAGATAAGACGTGAGACGTGAGACGTGAGAGATAAGACTTATAGTCCCTTCACATCTAACTTCTTACTTTTTACGTTTACTGGTTTGCTTTTAACGTTTAACCTCTACCCCATAAATTAATAAATATTACGTTATATTTTAATATCGACGACGTTTATAGTTCGTAATATAATAAATATTACAGAATAAGAGTAATAACGTAATAAAACATAATCGGAGGTGATATGTAGATCGAATAGTTTTAACGGTTGTATTAAGTTGTATTAAAAAGAAGATTAACTAGTTAAATGCCTCAGCGACCCAATGATAATAACTATTAAGTTTTATATTTGGAGGGAGATACATAAATGAGAGAAGCAGTAATTGTTACAGGGGTTAGAACAGCAATCGGCAAAGCACCAAAAGGGACCCTTAAGGATATCAGACCTGAATTCTTAGGGAAAGTTGTGGTTGAAGGCGCAGTTGAAAGACTGGGAGCCAATTTCGATAAGAGCTTGATCGAGGATGTCTTTATGGGATGCTCCTTCCCGGAATCCGAGCAGGGCTTAAATATGGCCCGGATAGTGGCATTATTTGCTGGGCTGCCCGAAACCACCTGCGGGGTAACGATAAATCGTTTTTGTTCATCGGGACTACAGAGTGTAGCCATGGCCTGTGAACGGATTATAGCAGGCGGGGCTGAAATCATTATGGCGGCCGGAGTCGAGAGCATGAGCCGGGTATATATGAATCTGAAGCCCGCGCCTAATCCGGATGTCTGGGCAGTGGCACCGAACGTGTACCTACCCATGGGGGCTACCGCGGAAAACGTGGCCCAAAAGTTTGGCATCACCAGAGAGGAACAGGATGCCCTGGCTTTAGCCAGCCACCAGAAGGCAGCGGCTGCAATCAACTCGGGCCGGTTTGTTGATGAAATAGTTCCTGTTCCAGTAAAGAAACTGGTAACCGGTGAGGGTGATGATGCGGTTTACGAGGATGTCATGTTTGCCCAGGACGAAGGAGTAAGATTTGATATTTCCTCCGAAAAACTGGCCGGCTTGCGTCCGGTTTTCAACGCTGAAGGTTCGGTTACCGCCGGCAGTTCATCCCAAACCAGTGATGGTGCGGCGGCAGTGGTTGTTATGTCAGCAGACAAGGCCAAGGAACTGGGATTGCGCCCAAGGTTGAAATTCCGCAGCTTTGCGGTTGGTGGTGTTGACCCTGGCCTCATGGGTATTGGTCCGGTAGCGGCAATTCCCAAAGCACTTAAACTGGCTGGTCTGACCTTAAAAGATATTGGCTTGATTGAACTGAATGAAGCTTTTGCCTCTCAGGCGGTTTACTGCATTAAGACTCTGGGCCTTAATCCGAATATCGTCAATGTTAATGGCGGCGCAATAGCTCTGGGGCATCCACTGGGGTGCACGGGTACCAAACTTACGGTTCAGATAATGCACGAGATGGAGAAAAGGGGAGTTAAATACGGCATGGTTTCCATGTGTATCGGCGGCGGCATGGGAGCTGCAGGGATATATGAATTGATCTAATTAAAGTAGCTCTGATAGGGGGGATATTATGGCTAATCCTTATATCAGCGATGAACAGATGAGTCGATTAGTCGATTTTAAGGGTGCCCGGGAATATCATCTTCATAAAGACCGGAGTAAAAAAGATAAACGGATATCTTTAAACGAAGCAGTCAGCGAATATGTCCACGATGGCGATATTATGACCGAGACCGCCTTTGGTTATGTTCGTGCTCCCTTACAGGCTTATCACGAGATTATCCGTCAGAAGAAAAAGAATATGATAGGCATGGGTGCGCCCATGACTAATTTCTCCTACCTGATGACCCTGGGCTGTGTGAACGCAATACATATGTCTTACATGGGAGCCGAAATGCGAGGCAATGACAAAAATTTCGGGCGCCTGATTAAAGCGGATGCATCTAGAATCATCACTCAGTGGAGCCACGGTTCTATGGCCTTGGGGTTTAAGGCGGCTCAATTGGGGATACCTTTTGTAGCCTCCAAACAGATGATAGGCTCGGATATGATAGAAAGAAACGATTATATAAAAGTTGTTAATAATCCCCTGAATGACAAAGAAGATGATCCTGTTTGTTTGATTCCAGCTTTGTTCCCTGATTTTTGCATAATTCATGTACAGGAAGCTGACCGTTACGGAAATGCAGTGATAAAGGGCCCAGCGGTCAATGATATTGCTCTGGCTGCTGCTTGCCGTCGGGTTATTATCACGGCGGAACGGATTGTGCCAGAAATGAAGATTCGTGACGACGGAATAGCCGCAATTCCTTTCTGGTATGTTGATGCGGTGGTTGATATGCCTTACGGGGCCTTGCCGGGTTGTTGTCCCGGACACTATTACTGGGCCCGGGAATGGTGGGAATGGCTCTTGCGGGTGGCTACTCCCAAGTCCGAGTCGGTTGATGATTTTATGAAGTACTGGATTTATGACTGCAAAGACCAGTTTGACTTCATTGAAAAACTGGGTGGCAGTCGTTTTTTGGATAAAATCCGTCAATTGATGCAGGCTGGTGAGGGCGATCTGGATGATTCAATTACTGATTTTTCCTATCAGGAAGTAATCCCTAAATGGGATTAGAAAGGAGGTATACCATGAGTAATATGGAAGCGCCGAACCCGCTTGAGATGTTGGCTTACAACATATCTCTGCAAATTGACGATGGACAGATAGTTTATGTGGGTACAGGCCTGCCGATGGTAGGTGCAATGTTAGCCAAAAAGACTCATGCCCCGAATATCACCATGGTATACGAGAGCGGAGGGCAGGACCCTCTGGAGGGGGATATGCCGTGGTCAGTCGGATGTCCTTTTACCTTCCGCAAATCTCCAATGAGCATGGAAATGGCGATCTCGTTCGGGCAATGTGCTGCCGGGTATGTTGATATTGCCTTTCAGGGCGGGGCCCAGATTGATATGTATGGCAATGTTAATACCTCGGTGATAGGAAGTTTTGAGAATCCCAGAGCAGTTCTTCCCGGCAGCGGCGGGGGGAATGATATCGGGTCACTAACCGAGAAGTCGGTTTTGGTGGGGTTAATGACTCCGGACCGGTTTCCTGAGAAGGTTGATTTTATCACCACCCCGGGCTATCTGACTGGTGGAGACTCGCGCCAAAAGGCTGGTTTATTAGGGGGACCCATCGCTGTGGTAACCCAGGTCGGAGTCTTTGATTTCGAACCCACCAGCAAAAGGATGCGTATTAAAGGTCTTAATCCGGGAATGACGGTTGAGATTGCCCAGGCCTGCACCGGTTTTGAACTTCTGGTGCCTTCAGGAGAAATGCCGGTAATTCCAGCTCCTTCGGATAATATTCTAGAGGTTCTGCGCAATCAGGTTGATCCGCGCAAGGTGTTTATTAAATTTCCCCCAAGGTAGTTAAAAGGGGAGAATTATCATGTTAGGGGGGCCCCCGGGAAAATGAGATACTGGGGGCCATAACCCCATTTTTAGGGAAATCGGGAGAGTGATAATTAATGGCAACTAACTTTCTTTTTGACTCCAGGGATCACAGGTTTATTTTTAACGAATGGCTGGATATGAACAAGTTGCTTTCCTGCGATGTTTTTAAGGATTACTATACCCTGGAGGATTTCGATACCTATTTGACCCAGGGTTTGAAAATGGCTAAAGAAATCCTGGCTCCGGTTAATGATGATGCCGATGGGATCGGAGCCCGATTCGCGGAGGGCGGCGTCATCACCCCCGCTTCTTTTAAAAAAGCCTACCAGGCAATAACGGAAGCCGGTCTGGGGGCCCAGTTCGCGGATCGTGAATCAGAGGGCCGGATGCCACTGGTTTTGGTTGGAGCAATAAACGAAATGTTCAGTGCCGCCTGTTCTTCCATTATTCATTACTGGGGCCTTACTGCCGGAGCAGCCCGGGTGATTCAGGATTTTGCCGATGAAAAATCCAAAAACCTGTTCCTGCCCAGGATGTTTAGCGGGGAATGGGGAGGAACCATGAATTTAACCGAGCCCGGGGCCGGCTCTGACGTAGGCGACCTGTCAACTCGTGCCTATCCTACCGATGTGCCGGGGATATACAGGATAAAAGGGGTTAAACAATTCATCACCTGCGGTGACCACGATTTAACCGATAATATCATCCACCTGGTGTTGGCCCGAATTGAAGGCGGGAAAGCGGGCACATCCGGCATATCCCTTTTTATTGTGCCTAAATACTGGGTAAATGATGATGGCAGCCTGGGTGAGTTTAATGATGTTCAAACGGTTGGCATTGAACACAAGATGGGTTATCGGGGTTCAGCCACCTGCGCCCTGTCCTATGGAGAAAACAACGCCTGTAAAGGTATTCTTTTAGGTCAGCCTCCGGCAGAGGATGGCAAAGCCCAGGGCATGGCCCAGATGTTCAAAATGATGAATGAAGAACGGATGAACGTATGTACCATGTCATTATCATTGGCCAATATTGCCTACCATAATGCGGTCGAGTATGCCAGGCAAAGGGTCCAGGGCCGCCTCCTAACAGATCCCAAAGGCTCTCGCCAGGTCCTGATCAAACATGAAGATGTCCGCAGAATGTTGTTATACCAAAAGTCATGCATTGAAGCCATAAGAGCCATGCTAACCCAGACCCTATACTATATTGACCTGGCCAATGACAGCACTGACCCGGAAGAAAAAGAATTTGCCGAACTTATGAGCCAGATAAACATACCGCTATGCAAGGCTTATGGGTCCGACATGTCATGGAAACTGACTGCCGAGGCCATCCAGGTATATGGGGGTTATGGCTATACCGAGGATTATCCGGTCGCCCAGGCAGCCCGCGATTGTAAAATACACTCGATATGGGAAGGAACCAACTACATACAATCTCTGGACCTCATCGGGAGAAAGATGATGATGGGCGGAGGTAAACCATTTTTCAAATGGATGAAACAGATAAGCCAGTTCGTAGAAGCTAATCAGACCTGGCCGGGGATGGAGAAAGAGATAAATATGATGGCCAGAGCGCTCCAGGAATACCAGGAGATTTTGGGTCTGCTTCAAGGTTATATGAAGGAAGGACAAATATCCATGATGCCTCTTTTCGCGACCCGGATTCTTCATTCCACTGCTATGTTATACTGTGGTTATCTGATTTTGAGCCAGGCCAAAATTGCCCAGTCTAAGCTGCAGGAACTGGGTGATGCCCATTATGATGCTCCATTCTACAAAGGGAAGATTGCCGGTGCCAAGTTCTTCGTTATGAATGTAGTACCTGAAATATTCGCTACCAAAATAGCTTTTGAATCATCTGATGTATCGGCTCTGGATATTCCCGAAGGGGCTTTCTAGATTAGATAAAATAATATAGATACTGTAGCAAAAGGGAGGGTTTCATATGTCGTTTCCAACCAGAAAAAACCCTTATAGTTTCGAGGCGTTTCTGGAATGGAGAAATAATGTTGACTTTTATGCCGATGACCCGTTCATTCAGAAGGTTATAAAGTACTACACGGGGGATGAATGGAAGGGTATCGACCAGGCAGCCCGGGAAATATCGCCTAAGGTTTCATTCCGTTGGAATAAGATGGCGGAAACAAGCGCCAGGCCGGAAGAACGCCCCTATGTTATCCACTATGATGGCCATAACAGAAGAATTGATCGGATTGTACGTCCCCACGAAGTATTGACCATGGAAAAGGAGATCTTTGGAGAAGGTATTTTCTCCAAAAACACTTCCCCCTGGGTCAAACTAATCAAGATGTATTTGATATATCAAAATGGGGAAGCCAGCATCGCCTGTCCCATGACCTGCACTGAAGGGGCGGTCGCCATAATGGGAAAATACGCCGATAGTCCTGAAGTAAAACCGATTCTACAGCATATGCAGGAAGGGATAGATGGGGATTTCGCCATTGGAGCCCAATACTTATCAGAAATCCAGGGAGGTTCCGACGTAGAGGCTAATGTATTGGAAGCGGTTAATGAAGACGGGGTATGGAAACTGTATGGGACCAAGTTTTTCTGCTCCGCCACTCATGCCGATTACGTAATGGTAACCGCCAAACCTCAGGGATCAGAAAAAGTTGCTCTGTTTGTAATGCCATCCTGGCTGCCGGGCAACAAGGAAAAAGAGGTCAGAAACGGGTATACCATTGACCGTATTAAGTGGAAGATGGGAACCAGTGAATTGACCACTGCAGAGATTACCTTTAACGGTGCCGTGGCTTATCCAGTAGGATCTCTGGATCGAGGAGTAGCGAATGTCGTCGGGGTGGTATTAACCTTTTCCCGTTTAACTGTAGGGCTTTCAGCCGCTGCCTTCATGACCAGAGCCGTCAGGGAAGCTCTCCAATACTCGAAATTCAGGGATCAGTTCGGGATTAAGATAGAAAAGTTCCCGCTCCTGGCCTATCAGCTGGGGAATCTTGAAAGAGCCGCCAAAAGAACCACGGCTGCCGCTTTTAAATTGTACAAAGAATTTTTATCCTTGCCCGGTGGCTTGAAAGGTGGCCTGGGCGAGGACGAACCGCTGGAAATTAGACAAAAGCGCTTTGAGATTCGGGAACTTATTATGCTGCAGAAAATAGCCGCTTCCTGGGACTGCACGGATGTCCTGCGGGGGGCCATGTCGGTCTTTGGTGGTCACGGCGTAATGGAAGATTTCTCAGTGCTGCCCAGACTGTATCGTGATTCCGCCATTAATGAACTGTGGGAAGGACCGAGAAACGTATTGCTGACCCAGATGCACCGGGATTTTCAGCGGGCTTCCCAATGGTATCAACCGGCGGATTTTGTTAGAAACATATTAAAGGATGCCGACCCGGCAACAGTGGAAGGCCTGGCGGAGGAAATGACCGCCCTATTGGCCCATCCGAGTTTGCTGGTGTTGGACGATGAGACCCTTAAAGTCTGCAGGAGATGGGATCAGTTCTGCGGCGATCTATATCACGCCTACCAGGATATAGCTTTGGCAGAAGTTGAAAATTCCTAGTTCGTAGAGATAGGCCTAAACCGATATCTAAATGAAGGAAAGAGAGATCCTCTTGAATCGGGGATCTCTCTCAGTTTATTACTATAAGTATGGCGGGGTTTATAACAGCTGCCTTTCTTCTGAGCGTATAATTTGCTATTCACCAGCATCTGAATTAGCAACAACCAGCTTGCGGATTATGCTGCTTTTCATTGGAGTCAGCAGTATAGCTCTTAAACCAAACCCCAGCAGCAAAGAAATCATTGCCATTGCCAATTGGGTACTTAACCGGGATACATCGGTAAGACTTGAAAGGATACCGATTATTGCAAGTACAATAATGGTGAATGACCAGTAAAGTATAGATGATTCCAGATTTTTGATTATCTCTACCTCCAGCCGATATGCAGATATACGATCCAGGTCGACGCGATGCGAAAACGAGTCCTTAAACGCATCCCCGATTTCCCGCAGGCTGAAAGAGAATGCGGTACTCAGAAAAGGGCCAAGCAGTAAGGGGACAATAACGGGGCCTACCAAAAGCGTTATCGGAGAACTTCCCTCCAAAGAGAAAACTCCAAGGGCCAGTATAAACGAGACAACAACGATCAGTATTTTTTTCATAGGGCTATCTCCTTTCGTTTAAGAATGCTGATTTGAAGTTAAATGAAATTTGTTTGGTAATACTAACTGTATTTTCAGCCAGCCTTTGCTGCTGTTTATACCTGTCGTCAGAATGAATGGCGAAACCTAAGGCCATAGAGATAATAATCGTCATACATGCCAGTCCGTAACTCCAGGTTGGCGCATCAAACCACCAACCCCTGCATTTCTTGGGGGCGTGTTCGGGGATTGCCCCGGATCTTTGGATGATTTTCTCAGTTAAATCCGGGGGACATTTTTCAAGAGGGAGATTTTTAATTAGATAGCAGTAATTGTTACGCATGACTTTCCCCATTAGTTAAAATAGATTGCAGTTTGGCTCGAATTCTATTAAGCCGTGACTTCACAGTACCAACCGGAATGCCCATAATTTGGCCGATATCTCGGTATGGTAAATCGAGGTAGTCTTTCATCAAAACTAAATCCCGGTCTTCCAGGATCAGGGCGTTTAAAGCTTCCATCAGAAGAACCCTCTGTTCTAACATGAAGTAGTGGTCGGCAGCTACAAGCTGATCCGGGTATTCCTCATCATTTATTGGAGAGGGCCGCCGTTTGGCATCTCGCACGTAATTCAAACAGGTGTTGCGGCAGATCCTGAAAATCCAGGTTGAAAGAGAGGATTTGCGGGAATCATATCCGTTTATCCCACGGTAAACTTTTAAGAATATATCCTGAGTCAATTCCTCGGCGGCATAGTAATCATTAGACATACGCAAGCAATAACTAAATACCCGGCTTTTAAATAAGTTAATCAACTTTTCAAAAGCTTCAACATCACCTTCCTGAATTCTTTTGGCGACTAATCGATCGGTTAATCTCATTATGATATGCCTCTTATGATGTCCTGTATGTATATACACCAATTTATAGACTATGGTTCAAAGCTTGTAAGGAATTTTTAATAAATACCCGCTGCTTTTTATAATGTTATCATGTAATAAAAACTAAGTTCGATGGGAGTAAATATGAAGATATTATTCTTCGGGGCCGGGGTTATAGGAAGCGTTTTCGCCGCCCGAATCGCCATGTCAGGTCATGAGGTTACTGTCCTGGACCGGGAAGATAGATTAGAAGAGATTAAAGAGTACGGAATAATAATTGAAAACGGGATAACCGGAAAAAGAGATACGGCCCGGGTCAAAACCGTGAATCACCTGGGACCGGAGGATTACTATGATCTGGCTGTTGTTCCGGTGAGAAGTGATCACCTTCCAGCCATTCTTCCGGTATTAGCGGCGAACAGAGTTATTCCGGATATATTGATTATGGTCAATAACCCCAAAGGTCCGCATGCGATTATCGATGCTCTGGGGCCTAAGAGGTTCTTGCTGGGGTTTCCTGGCAGGGGAGGGGGAAGGAAAGGCCCGGTGGTGATTTATGAAATATCCAAGCCGGTTATACAAAGAACCACTGTCGGGGAATTGGGTGGAAAAATGAGCAAGAGGGTGAAACGGATTTCAGCTTTGATAAAGGGCGCCGGATTTCCGGTAACTATCGAAAGCAATATGGACGCCTGGCAGAAGACTCATGTCTGCTGGGTAAGCCCATTTGCCAACGCCATTTACATGGCGGGAGGGACTAACTATCAACTGGCGCAGCGTCTGGATATTATTCGATTGTTCCTGAGGGCGACGCAGGAAGGCTTCTCCGCTTTAAAACATATGAAGGTGCCAGTAACCCCGTGGAAGTTCAGGTTTCTTAACTGGCTTCCCGAATTGCTGCTGGTAAAGGTTTTTCAAAGGGTTTGCAGCTCTAAAGAAATAGAAATTCTGGCAACCTTACATTGCCAGAATGCACCTAATGAAATGAAAGAGCTGGCCCAAGACTTGAGAACGATGGTTGAAGCAACACCGGTTTCAGCGCCTGCCATGGAATTGCTGGCAGGTTATATACCTGACATATAGATGTAGTTTTCTCCCGACTACTCGCTTCTTATCGCCTCGAGTACACTAAGGTTCATGGCACGCTTAGCGGGGATGTAACCGGAAATCAACCCGACCAGCATGGCAAAGGCAACGGCAGAGAGTGCTAGTACAGCGGGGATTTTGGATACCGGACCTGCACCGCCAATAGAACTCATAAAACCGGCAGCTCCCTTATTAAGGATTAATGATAAACCCAGGCTTAAACCCATACCAATCATGCCGCCTCCAAAGCCAATCATCGCTGCCTCAGCCAAAAACATTTTCTTGATATCGGTGATTTCCGCTCCCAGGACTTTAATTATGCCAATCTCCCTGGTTCTTTCATAAATACTCATCATCATAGTATTGGCTATGCCAATGGCCGCTACCAGCAAACTCACTGCTCCTATAATGCCCAGTATGATCATTACAGTCCGCGAAGCCTTTTTCATTT
>JBLMZW010000244.1:0-7554 GCA_050259035.1 Chitinophagales bacterium
AAGCAGCTAATATATCGACAAATTCAACGAATGCCAATATGACTGAGAAAGCTTCAGAGTCAAACGGTATCATTGTTCCGATTTCTTCAGTCACGACATACGGAATATTAAAGGGGTTCCATAGTTCCATTGAAGTGGTTCTGGAAGGAGTACCGGATGGATATTGGGTCAAGTTGCCTCAGGTGAGGGCACTTAATGGTGACTTGGTTTTAGGGGCACCACTACTCGAGGATTCTAATCGGAAAGTAGTATTTCCTATTGTGAAGGAAATGACAACAGATAAAAGCAATTTTGAATTTTATGGCGGAAGCTATTACTTTCCTAACGGAGTTCCTCAAAATGATTGGCGGGTTTCTACAGGCGGATATTTTTAACACCGAGGGGCCAGAGGGGCCAACAGGGCTAACAGAGGGACGTTCCTGATAGGTAGGAAGTGTATGAACAGTGTTTGATCCGGAAAAATTGAAAAATATTATAGTAACCTTTATGCTAAATTTTCCATTGAATCTTAAAGACTGTTACGAGGCCAATGACGAAGGAGAACCATATTTAGTTGTTATTGATGGAAATACTGCTAAGCTCTATGTGAAAAGGCATTATCAATGTGCAAATACATTTAATGGAGCCGAACTTGCACCGTTTTCACGCATTGAACAAGACCGATATGGTCTGATGTCAAAGACGGAAATTCAAATGTGGTTTGATCGGCAAACATTGGATTCAATAATTCTCGAACAATCTGAAATGTATTCACTTAACCAGAAAATATTTGAACTAACCATTGAATACCTTAATAATTTCATTAATAAATATCGAAGGGTAACAAGACATTTTTGGATTCCATCTGTTAGAGAAAATGATATTATTTCATACCGATATATTCAATTGGATCAAAACGGTGAAACTCAAACATCATCTGTAATATGTACGCAATCTACTCAGTTCAACGGCGGTGATCAATTTTGCTTATCTGATGAGCAAGAATTTGCATTAAGAAATCAACTAGCCAATAATACGGATGATTTGCAGGATGATCTGCGTTTATCTATTCATAATAATTTTGAACAAGGTCACTACAATTTTGCGATTATTCAATGCGCCATTCTTTTTGAAAACTGGGTTTATTCTCGCTTAAATGATAAATTGTCAAAAACTAAACTGAAGAAAATTGAGCAGAAAGATTCGTCTGGATGTATGAGTGGTATATTTGAAATTTGTACAAAAGGATTAAAAGATGTTCTAGGTTTGGATTTTGGTACAACTAATGAGTTCAATGATTTCCATACAAATGTTTTAAGAATCAGAGATGAATTAGTACACGGAGAAATACTTGAACCGGTATCTCATGATCAGTGCCATAAGGCCATAGTTACCACATTGATCGCCCTGCAGTATTTAAGTGACCATTGGCCCAATTGATTTGGATACAACAACATTTCCCCCGCCTCCCACCAGGACCTACAACCCAGACCATGAAAGTCATATAACAATACAAAATTCACAATTGACGAATTAGAGGAATTAGAGGAATTAGAATTATGAGACAGATGTTATTTAAAAACCGTTTGGAGTTTAGGGATTGGCTCACAAAGAATGCACTTTCCGATGTAGGGGTCTGGCTCATATTTGACAAAAAGGGCAAACTGGAAACATTAAAAGCAAACGAAGCACTTGAGGAAGCGTTATGCTTTGGATGGATTGACGGTCAAATGCAGAGCGTGGATGAAAACTCATATATCAAATACTTCAAACAGCGTAGCAAAACAAGTAAGTGGTCGGAAAAGAATAGAGACCTTGCTGAGAAGCTTGAATTGTCGGGACTGATGACCGACTTTGGCAGGGCAAAGATTGAAACTGCCAAACAAAACGGATATTGGAATCCTCCAAAACCTGAACCGCTTACCGACGAGCAACTGCAACAATTTGAAGATATGCTGAAATCCTATGAAAGCGCTTATACGAACTTCATAAAAATGCCGCGTTCGGCCCGAGGGGCATACGCTGCTTCATACTTTCTCGGTGCAAAATCTGAGGAAGGAAAACAAAAAAGATTGAACACTATTATCGAACGTTTAAATTTGAATTTGAATCCAATGGAAAGCATGAAAAAGAAAACTGAAAATAGTTGAAATCTGAGGAGGAATTTTAGTAGAAATGTGTCCAATAGAGACGTTTCTTCTCTTGGCTTCCAATTAGATTGGAAATAGTTACGGTGCCCTGCCGCCATCTTTCTCGAGGGACAGCGGGGTCTTTGCCAAAATAACAGCGAGTACTACTCGATAACAAACCCGAAAGGGTCTTTTTTTATTTTTTTCTTTTCGAAAAGTTTTACTGGCGATTTTCAGGGATTGAATCGGAAAAGAATAATAATAATTAGTATATAGAGAATAAGATACATAAACTCTAACCGGGAGGTATCAGAAATGAAACATGAGCGGTATGATTTGGCCATTCTGGGATGCGGGCCAGCAGGTTTGTCTGCTGCCATAAGCGCAACGATCCGTAATAAGAGAGTAATTGTGATTGGCTCTGATATATGCAGTCCGCCATTATACAAAGCCCAGAAGATAAGTAATTACCTGGGAATACCGGAGACCAGCGGAGGTGAATTGCTGCAAAAGTTCATGGATCATGCGATCATGATGAATGTTGAAATAATCAATACCAAAGCGACAGTAATTACTGAAGCCGACGAAGGTTATAATATCCTGGTGGGAGATGATCTTGTTTTAACCCGAGCGCTCATTATTGCTACTGGTATACCATACCGGGCGACTTTGCCGCAGGAGGATTTTTTCCTGGGCAGAGGATTGGGCTATTGTGCTACCTGTGACGGGCCGATTTATAGAAATAAAGATGTACTAATTATCGGCCACAGTAACGAAGCTGAAACCGAAGCCAAATTTATGGCTGAAATATGCAGTAAAGTTTACTATCTGCCCCTCTACCAAATGGCGATAGAGTTGGATCAAAAAATAGAGATTGTTGACGCCAAACCGACAGCTATTGTAGGCACCGAGTATGTAGAAGGATTGGAGCTAAAGGATGGAAGGATTATCAAGGTAGAGGGTATATTTGTACTGGGAGGGGAAACTGCCCCCGATCGCTTGGTGCCAGGCTTAGAGATAAAAAACAATCATATTACGGTGAACCGGGATCAAGAAACCAATCTGCCTGGAGTATTTGCAGCCGGCGACTGTACTGGACCTCCCTACCAGGTGGCCAAGTCAGTTGGTGAAGGACAGGTTGCTGGATTAAATGCCAGCAAATATTTAAGCAAGCAAGGGGATGTTCCAAGAGCCAACTGAGGGATGTTCCTTTTGTTGGCTTCACGAACTGCAGAGGGAGTTGCTCGGCTGGTCTGTCTTTCGGATGGAGGTTCGATTCCCCCCCGCCTCCGCCAGAAAATTAGCAACCCAGGCCGTCTATTTGTATTAATGAAAGAGGAAAAGACCAACAAAAACTAATTGAGTTCAAACCGCTGCTTATTCATGAATTTTCCAATAACGGAAAAACCATAAGATACGCAGCATATTTAAACCAGTTAACATGTTTTGCTGGATGGGATTAAACTACCTGCTGTTGTTTCGCAGGTTTTCAACCCTTTCGGCATTTTCATCACCAATAAAATTTACCACAGAAAACACCTAACCCCCGCCATTTCTTGCGATTTGACGAGGGTTATTTGATAGTCTGAGGGGATGTACTCAGCCTCCCCATTGCATTAAATTATTTTTTCTCTTCGACCGCTTTCGAGTAATAGAACAGCCGGGAGGATACATATTTGGACAAAGTGATGGAATATATTGAGTATGGTTCGGTGAAAGAAGATGGTATGAAGTACTAGTAATTGCAGCACGAGCTGACCTCATATTTTCAAAAGCAAAGCGGTCCGAGATATGCCGGAAAATGAAGTGAGCTATGATGAGGGCATCATGCTTAGTAAAAAGATTTCCGGACAATGTAAATGAGCGGCCAAATAGGAATTTGGAAGGAAAAAATGGCTCATAGATCATACTGTTCCCAAGTTACTGATGAATAGGAATATATTTATCAAATAAAATTTAGTAAAATATTATATGAAGTCGATTATATAGGGGGGTTCATAATGGCGTTTTTCAAGGATTTGAGCAAGAAGATCACCGAAGGAGTGCAGGACGCGAGCGAGAAAGCTTCCGAGCTGGTTGAAGTGCAGAAGCTAAACCTAGCTATCAACAAGGAAAAGAACGCGATTGACGATACCAAGCAGCAGATTGGGGATAAAATTTTTGCTATGTACCTGTCCGGCGAACCTCTTCCCGACGTGCTTTCCGCTGATTTGCAGACCATCACCACCCATCTTCAGGCTATAACCGGATTGGAAGCCAAAATCCGCGAAATCAAGGGTGAACCTCCGATTGCGGCGCCGCCTCAGCCCAATACCCCTGCCCCTGCGGCGGTCAAGTTCTGCCCCGAATGCGGCTCCAAGCTGGCAGAAGGCTCGGCGTTTTGCGGCGAATGCGGAACCAAGGCCCAATAAATTATCTAAATCAGATCAGCGGGAGGTATTGACAATATGATCTGTATAGAATGCGGAAACGAGGCGGGCAGCGGCAAGTTCTGTGTCAATTGCGGAGCACCAACCGGCGCAACTGCAGCCCCTTTGTCGAGTGCTGCCCCGACCCCAACAACTCAGGCTAACAACGGCCACGGCATGCGCCGTGCGCATGAAGTCGAATTTAAGATATATGGAGAAGACCTGCAGTTTGTGGAAATCATGCTCGATCCCCAGGAGACCGTCGTGGCTGAAGCCGGGGGCATGATGTATATGGACAGCGAGATCAGGATGGAGACCATCTTCGGCGATGGTTCCGGCAAAGCCGGCACCGATCTGAAGAGCAAACTGTTATCCGCCGGCAAGCGCATGCTGACCGGGGAAAGCCTGTTTATGACCACCTTCACCAACACAGCCACTACCAAGAAATGCGTGTCTTTTGCGGCTCCCTACCCGGGCCGGGTGGTGGATTTCGACCTGACCGACTATGGCGGGGTGCTGATTTGCCAGCGGGACGCCTTTCTCTGTGCCGCCAAAGGCATAGCGATCGGGATTGCCTTCCAGAAAAAAATCGGGGCCGGCCTGTTCGGCGGGGAAGGCTTCATCATGCAGAGGCTGGAGGGCGATGGCCTGGCATTCATGCATGCTGGTGGGACCATCATTAGAAAGGAACTAGCCCGGGGCGAGACCTTGAAGCTGGACACGGGTTGCCTGGTAGCCCTGACCAAGACCGTAAATTACGATATCCAATTTGCCAGCGACCTCAAGAGCGCTTTTTTTGGCGGTGAAGGCTTGGTTTTGGCCACGCTTACCGGCCCGGGCACGGTGTGGCTGCAATCACTACCATTTTCACGCCTGGCCGACCGCATCTATGCTGCCAGCCGAGGCGGGAAGAAGAAGGACGAGGGCAGCCTGTTAGGCAACATCGGCCTTGAAACCTTCCTGGGCGGCGATTAGGTTGAAAGTACACTAGGCGCGGAGACGGTTCTTTTGCCTTGATTTTGAGCGGCGGTATTTGGTGGCAACTATTTTTACCCTGCTGGTGCTACCCGTTATTTATGCTGTCTGGTATATAGCGGAGAATGTTTGATGAAATAGGGGGTTCCATCCGGACCCACGAAGGGAGGGAAGCTGGTTACTTCTTTCTTTCGACTGTGGATTTAACACGGTACGGACCGCCTCCACCAGAACAACAGCGAGTTTTTACTCGATTAAAGACCCGAAAGGGTCTTTTCTGTTTTTCAGGGTCCGGAGTGAACGGTCCGACGTAGTATTTTGGGTAACATTGGCACTTAGTTGAACATATTATACAAATGATCCATAAAATTGCCAGAGGAGGTGAATAAATGGCAACCAAAGTGTTTACCCCAACAGAAAATGTCTATATTTCCGAGTATTATTATTACCAAAATTTTTCCGGAACCAGTTCTCTGTATTGCGGTCAATTTGATGGCAGTGGTGATATATACCGCAGCATTCTCGGCTTCAACCTGGATTCACTTCCTGATTCCAGTACCATTACAGATGCCAAACTCAAGCTATTTATATATCGTAATGATGCGCCTGCTTTATCGCGTGCAATCAGTATCTATCAGGCCTTAAGCCAAGTCCCCCAGAATATCGTTACGTATGCCAACCAGCCTTTGACACCAGGTACTCCCGAAGTTAATGTGACTGTTACTGATCAGATTAATACTTATTTGGAATTTGACGTTAAGGATCTGGTTAATGGATGGTATACCGGCAGTATTCCCAATTGTGGAATTGTGGTGGAGAGTCTGGAAACCAGCAATGCGATGGTTGGTTTCAGAAATAAGTATTATGACCATAGCAATTGCTGGCCTCTGTTGGAAGTGGATTATGTTAAAGGCTTAAACGTAGAATACCCGGTTGAGAATGTAGTAACCACAGAGAATTGGGTGGGGTCCAATCCGATCCCGTTAGGCCCGCGGATCGCTGCTATTACTGTAGTAAATACCGGCCCAACCTATGATGCTGCTGTTGAACTGGAAATCAGTCCGGATGGGGTTACCTGGGCCTGGGCTCCCTTCATGTTAACCAGCGGGGTCTTTATTTTAACACCCCTTCCGGCAACCGGATATGTAGGGGACAGTGCCATGGTTTTTAATACCACGGGTTATACGGGGGCTTACGCGCGTATCAGTTATGTGCGCCGCACCGGGCACGAACCAACTACGTTGTCAATATACGCGACGACAACTGAAGGGTAGGTTGGCCAACAGGGGACAGGAAGCATCATATCGCCCTGTCCCCCCTGGCACTATTAAACTATATGAAGAGTCGATCAAATTATTTAACCATAATCCTTACGCTTCGTTTGGCGGTTTTGGCATAGAGAGCGTTTTTCAAGCTTTCCTTTAGCTTGGCATCTACTACCTTGGCTCGGCTGGCCCAAGAGTTAGCTTTGGCTACCTTCATCCTCCTCATTTTTTTTACAAAATCGTTTTCCTCTAATGCTTCCTTGATATATTGATTGAACTCCTCCTTGGTTCTACCCACATATATGCCATTTATGTTTCTTACTTCAGGCATGTCGGTCGTTACTATGGGTTTCCCAGCACTTAGGTATTCGTACATTTTAATGGGATTACAGGCTTCGGTCATGGATGTTAGTTTAAAGGGGATGATGCAGACATCAAAGTATTGAAGGTATTGCGGTAGTTCAGCGTAGCTTTTTCTGCCTAAATAATGAATATTATCTCTACGGACAATATCAGCAAATTCTCCATACAATGGACCTATTATAAGAAAGTCATAATTATTATTGTGTTCACTGATATAATCCATCAGTTCCCAGTCTATCCACGGGGCGACCGCCCCAAAGTAACCAATGAGCGGCTTTTGATTATCAGGAATATCCGGAGGTTTGGCGCAAAAAAGCCCCTGGGCGCGGGAAAAATGCTTATAGTCGGCTCCATTTTGACACATTTGCACATTGGTGTGGTGGTTTTTATGATAATCATGAAGTTTTATTGCGGTTGTAAAAACAATGTCTGACT
>JBLMZW010000245.1:0-2530 GCA_050259035.1 Chitinophagales bacterium
GGCTTTGGAGCGTCCGTCATCACGCAGGAAGGTCAGCCAATCCCAGGAGACATTCATGCGACTGGAGTTGTTGAAGTTGTTCATCAGGTCACCTGTACCAATATAGTGGATATCGGTTCGCACCAGCCGGCCATCGTCATCAAAACCGTGGTCAATGATGTGGCTGACGAAGTTGATTGCACGCATCTCCCGCATCAGGCTGGAATTGAAGCTGACGTCGAGAGCCCGGTCCAGTATCTCGCCAATCTTCTTCGGGGGATTGTCCAGGTTGATGTTTTCGATCTGGATCAGCATGAGATCCTTTACCTTAGTGTTCTCGAACAGCGGGAACATGGCTGGATTACCCAGATAGCCACCATCCCAATATAGTTCGCCGTCGATATCTACCGCCTGGAACAGACGCGGCAGGCATGCGGAAGCACAGACAGCATCAGCAGTGATTTCCGGGTTGGAGAAAACCCGGATCTTTGAGGTCCTGATGTTGGTCGCAGACAGAAACAGCTTATAATCGCTGTTTTGCTGAATGATGTTAAAGTCGATCACATCCAGTAGAAGGCTGCGTAAGGGATTGTATCCGTTCGGATTCCATTCGTAGGGCGACAGGTTGGTGGTCATTCGGTGAAAAGCCTTGAAAAAAGGATTGAACTCAATGTTGCCGCGACTAAACATTTTATCCAGGTAAGATGGCTGTAATACCGACCATTTCTGGGAATCCGAATTCTTTTTCCAAAACTCATGCAGAATCTCCCGGGCGCAGACGTTACCGCCGACGGCGAGGCCGTAAACCAGGCACGCACCATTGACCGCCCCGGCGCTAGTACCGGAAACGCCCACAAATTCAAGATCCTCTTCTTCTAATAGCCGGTCCAGTACGCCCCAGGTGAAAGCGCCGTGTGATCCACCGCCCTGCAATGCCAAATTGAGCTGCTTCTTGTCGGACATCTTCCCACTACCTCTCCCCGTATTTTAGTGTCTTATTATTTTCAGATTCAAATCCCAGTAGCTGTTTCTTCAGAATGGGAAATGTTAAATCAATTTCAGTGGGCAAAAAGCTTATTGGTTTTTTCTACTCGTTTTCTTATTTTTTCTAACCATTCTATTTGACCGGTTTTTTCATAATAAATGATCAGTTTTTCATCGTATAACAAGGCCATTTTGTAATCCCCCCGATATCTGTAAAATAACCCTCCAACATACAATATGGCTTGGGTATTACTTTTCCTTTCCGCCAGCCATATTAATTGATCATTATATTGAGGATAATACTCTGCGAGATCCCCAAATAGCCTTAAAATATGTTCTTCATTTCCACTAGGGTTGTTTTCGTAACCAATGAAATACCAAAATGAATTTCTTATATTAGATAAAGCCTCGCTCAATTTGTCTTCGACTTCTTTAATCCTCTCTTCTTCGGTCATTTTTGATTCTTCGTCTAAAATCCCTGAACGCAGGCCAGAAATTATCTTTTTCACAGTTTTGATTATGTTTTCGCTCTGTTTCAATCTCAAAGCTTATCCCCCTTTTAATTCTGGCTTGGACCCGCCCATAACCGAACCGTTACACAGGCCATGTATTGCCATAAATTTTATCAAGCATTATTGCTGATTACTATCATTTTCTAATTAACCTCCGAAGTGAAGGACACTCGCCTATTTGCACTTTATATGGTTGCATGGGGAGCGGGACTAAGGCGGGCGGAAATACTTGGCTTGCAGTGGCCGGATATAGATATGGTTAAGGGTACTCTTACCGTAAGAAGGGTATATGTAAGAGTTAAAGGCGGCCATATATTTCAAGATCCTAAGACAACAAAGAGCCGGAGAACAGTCCCCTTACCTGCAGCTGTTATTGATGCCTTAAAAGGTTGGAAGAAGCACCAGGCTCAGGATAACATGAGGTGGAAGGGCCTGCACAAGGACCTGCCAGACGATGAAAAGCCAGAGTATAACCCTAAGAACATGGTGTTCTGTGATGAACTTGGGGAGCCCTTGCAGCCGGATTTCGTGAGTCACCATTTTAAGCAGGATATAAAGGCCGCTAAATTGCCCGAGATACGATTTCACGATCTGCGCCATGGGCACGCTACAATGCTTCTGGAACTTGGTGAGGATTTAAAGGTTATAAGTGAGCGCCTGGGCCATAGTACCATCACCTTAACGGCAGATACCTATTCCCACGTTAGGGAGAAACTGCAGCGGGAGGCATCTGAAAAGCTTAACCAGGTTTTGAGATTGGAGAAATAGATTTCAAAAGCCCACCTTTTGAATGCTGGATTGGCTATTATTGAGTTGCTAAAATCGAAACTAGTTCGCTTCTTGCGGTGGGCTACGCGTGGAATTTCTTGATCAAATTAATATTCTAGCTATAAGGCCAAATTTAAATGATATGTGGTTTTATTTGCCAGTTATTCAGCTTAACGGTGTCTTGTCAAATGTGACAAACCGGTAAAATCTATAATATAGTGAATAAAAGGGATCATTATCGGAATATATATCATGTAATCATAGTTTATTGAAGGAATGTTTTATGG
>JBLMZW010000246.1:0-21324 GCA_050259035.1 Chitinophagales bacterium
AACTTTTCCTCCTCTAAATATATCTATTAAAATACCAGGTTTGTTGTTAACGGTTCAATCGTGCTATGAGCCGGATACGAGACGCCAGGGCTCGAACGGAGCCTATTCTATAATATTTGGCCATTTTTCGTTTTCGTTCCCACTGTCTCACATCCGCCGGTCAGCCGCAAGTCGTATTTTTTGCCAGTTTTAGACGATCGGCGGATCGGCCTTAATTATGTCCGGATGTTCGATTTCCAGAGTTTTCTGAGGTCTGGCGTACCGGGCTATTATGCTCTCCGCCACTTTCAACCCATCCACCGCGGCACTGACGATGCCTCCGGCATAGCCCGCCCCCTCACCGCAGGGATAGAGTCCGTCTATTTTGGTTGAAACCCGTTCCGGACCCCGCACGACTCGGATCGGGGATGAGGTTCTGGTCTCAACTCCTACCAGGACCGCTTCTGGTGAAACGAATCCAGGCATCTTCTGGTTAATCTTTCTTAAACCGCGGGCGATCACTCCACATATCTGAGGCGGCAAGACCTCCCACAGATTAGCCGGGGTGTTGCCCGGGCGATAGCTTGATTCCGCTTCAACCGAGGCCTGCCGGGTCAGGAAATCCTGCACCCGCTGAACCGGAGCCTTAAATCCTCCTCCTCCGGCTTGATAAGCCCTGGCCTCCAGCATCTCTTGAAACTCAACCCCAGCCAGGGGGTTGTCCTCTTCCAGGTTCTCCGGGGAAACGGTGACCACCAGAGCACTGTTAGCCTGCCCCGAGTCCCGGGCATAGAGGCTCATGCCGTTGGTTACTACCCGGCCTTCTTCTGAAGCACCGGCGATAATCTGTCCCCCGGGGCACATACAGAAGGTATATAGGGCCCGGCCAGTTTCCAGATCCTGATAGGTTATCTGGTAATCGGCCGGCGGCAGTTTCGGATGACCGGCATAGTCGCCGTATTGAATTTGATCTATTAAGGCCTGAGGGTGTTCGATTCTTACTCCCACCGCGAATCCCTTAACCACCAGGGGCACCCCCCAATGATTTAGAGCCCGGTATACATCGCGGGCGCTGTTTCCCGTAGCCAGAACCGCCACCGGGGAGTCAATTTTCAGCTGATCGTTAATAACCAGACCCTTCATGCGGTCGTCCTCGAATAGGAAATCAGTGGCCCGGGCCTGAAAATAGATCTTGCCTCCGTGGCTTAAAATCTCGCCCCGGATCTTCTTTATGATTTCCCGCAGGCGGTCAGTTCCCACATGCGGTCTTTTCTCGTAGATAATCTCAGGGGGAGCACCAAACTCCACCATGGTTTTAAGGACCAGATCCACTCGATCGTCGTCAATGCGGGTGGTCAATTTCCCGTCGGAAAAGGTTCCCGCTCCGCCTTCCCCGAACTGCACATTGGACTCGGGATCAAGAATCCCCTGCTCCCAGAACAGTTCGACATCCTTAATCCGGCGGTCTACATCCCGGCCGCGCTCGATGATCACCGGCTTATAACCGTGCCGGGCCAGCAAAAGGCCGCAGAACAAACCAGCCGGTCCCGCCCCGATTATAACCGGCGGCGATGGCAGCCTGGTTTCACCTGGGACCGGGGCAACCGGAGGCCGAGCCTGAACAATGGAAATTTCCGGCGAATCCAAGACCTCGCGGGGAAGCTTAACTTTAGGCAGCAGATCAACATCCACCGTATAAACAAAATGAACGGTGGTCCGCCGGGCATCCAGTGACTTGCGAACTATCTCCAGTTCGTCCAGTTGGTCAACAGAAATGCCCAACTTTTTAGCCGCCAGCGAAGGAAGCAGGCTCTCTTCCTGGTCCAGCTGCAGTTTAAGACTTCTTACCCTCACTATCATGGCGTTGCTCCCTGTTCGCTTTTTATCTCCACCATTACCTTTACCCGGGCCGGGAAAACAGTTAATTTTGGATCTGCCTTCAAGGCTACTTCCTGTTCAAATGAACTGTCCTTTCCGGTCAAATCTATATCTTCAGTATTAATTGTCTGTAAAACAGTAAGATCAGCAGCCAGTCCCAGTACCGTTGCCGTTTCCGGAACCACCAGAACCCGGTCTACCACGTAGCCGGTCGCAGTGCTGCCGGTCAGGGACGGAGTAACTGTAACACTGACTGAACTCTGTTCCTTCTCGATAACCACATAGGCCTGAACCTCATCCGGCACTACCTCCAGATCGGTCGTAACCTGATGGCCATGACGATCCAGGAATCTAACCGATTTGCGCAATGAAGTGGTATCAGTCACCGCACTTAAATCCAGCAAAACACCTAGAGAGGCTACCTTATTAGCTTCTTCCTGGCTGCCGCGCACAGCGCAGCGGGAAGGATTCACATCCACCCCGGCCACCTGATAGCCGGCAGGAGGCGGGGTCGTTACCTGGTAAGTCACCGGGAAAACGAATTCCTGTATCTCCGCTATAACCACCCTTACCTGCCCCGGGCTGATTTTGGTTACCCGGGTTCCGGCCATAGGCTTCACCTGGACCGGCAGTTCATACTCGCCCGGGCCTTTACCCTTAAGATTAACATAGGCGGATATTTCCCCGGCCTCGCGAGGTACTCCGACAATGCTGACATTCACCGTCTCGGGATAACTTACGGTAACCTGAGGTTCCTGATTCATCACCGTCAGTTTAACCCCGGAAACTTCTTTCTGTGCAATCACCAGATTTTCCGAGGTTATAAAGACCCAGAGCAGAATCGCGACCAGTACTGATATTAATTTAAGATGCCAGGTTCGTCCTTCGTTATTGGTCATTTCTCTTTCCTCCACCAGAGGTTGGTCTTGTGGTTGCCGTTTACACCCAGTTCATTCATCAATATTTCCCTTAAGTTCTCACGGTTAAGATGCATCTGCATCACTCCATCCCGGGCTATGCCGATACTGCCAGTTTCTTCAGAAACCACGATGGCCAGGGCGTCACTGACTTCACTGATGCCGACCGCAGCCCGGTGTCTGGTTCCCATGCTCTTGTCCAGGTTGGGATTATCGCTCAAGGGAAGAAAGGCACCGGCCTTTTCCAACCGGCCGTGAGTGATGATAACCGCCCCGTCATGCAAGGGGGTATTAGGGGTGAAAATATTTATCAGAGTATCCTGACTTATGATCGCGTCCAGGTCGACCCCGATATCTAAAAAATCGTGTAAACCGGTCTCGCGGGTCCATACCATTAGAGCCCCGGTCTTATCACGGGACAACCGCCCGGCCGCGGCCACCACCTCATTGATATGCTGCTCCAATTCCGGAATCTTTTCAGTGAAATTCCCCGGGAAAAACTTGCCCCGTCCCAGTTGCTCCAGAAAACGCCTGAGTTCCGGTTGAAAAACCACCGGGATGGCTATGAAGATCCCTGTCCAGACTTTATCTATAAGCCAGGTAACCGCCGCTAGCTTAAGCCAGCGGGCTACCGCTGAGAAGGCCAGAAGAAAAACCAGCCCCCGCACCAGCTGCTCGGCCCTGGTTCCCCGGATCAAAAGCAGCAGGCGGTAAAAAACGTATGAAATTATTAAGATATCGGCTATATTTATCAGCAATCGGACCGGGTCAGACCACAAAGCCCGTAGTATTTCGATGTTCAACGTATCCTCCCGCATGCAAGTTAACACTATTATACTCAATATCACCGTAGCTGAAAAATCAGGTTGGACAGTTTCGAAGCGATGTGTCCCTACATCAATAGCAGGGAACTAAAAGTTAACTTACTTCTTAAAACCAATTCAACGCGCTATAGAATAAGTAATAAACAATACCCGCAACTACAAAAATTCCAGCCACTGAAAGCCCGAGTTTTTTGAGGTAGCGTTTTCTGGTTTCCTTCGGTTTAAAAGAAATAATTCCGATAATTGATCCAATAAAAACTTCCAAACATTTTATCATACTAAAACATACTGTTAATACTATTACCCCAGCCATTAACTCGTACATGGTCCCCTCCCTTTGGGATATACCAGTTATCTGAGCTGTCAAATTAACTCCATAGGCAATTTAGAAACCATACAAATATAAGAAAGGCAATAAAACCTAGAACTATCAACCAAGCTTTAAGGCAGCCCCTAGGAAGAGAACATTGTGTTGAGCCTATATAAAAAATAAAAAGCAGAACCTAAAACTAACAAAATACCAACCACTGAAAACCCGAGTGATTTAATGTATCGCTTCCTTTTTTCCTTCTGTTTAGAAAAAATAATTCTGATTAGTGAGTAAATGAAAACACATAAAGATAATATCAGAATAAAAGCGGCTATTATTATCATTAAATTTAAAATAATATCTAGTGCAAACATGTCTTTCCCCCCTCCCTTTGGGCGTAATGGCCTGTCAGTCAGATTTAACGCGATAGGCTATTTAGTGTGTAACCGAACCTTTTTCATGTTACGTTAACGCGAATAGGTTACCGTAATCTCCTTACGGGAGTCATTCCACTCAACCTTACAACCCATATTCTCAGCAATAAACCTTAGCGGAACCATGGTGCGCCCTGGCGGTACGGTCATCGGCACAACTTTAGTGTTTTTGGCATCTATCGGCTTTTTCACGCCATTAACTCTGGCCTTATTCTTATTCACCCATATCTCAATGGTCTTGCCCGCGCTTACTGTCGCCTTCTTTTCTTTGCTATTCCAATCCACCCGCGCCCCTAACAGTTCGGCAACGTAGTTAAGGGGCAGAAAGACCCGGCCATCTTTAACCACCGGTGCAACATCCATTGGGAGCTTCGTATCATTAATATAGTAATACCTGCTGCCAATATAGAATCGAGCAATCCTACTGGGGGTATAGACCGGACCATCCTGATAGGTATAATCGTAGGCGGGAGTGTTCGTCTTTTCGGGTGGTCTCTGAAACATACTGGCTGTGTATTTTTTGGTTGTATAGGTCTTAGACATTTCATCCATTGATGCAAAAATATCTTGTTCTAGATCATTGATATCATGAAGAAATACATTTTTTAACTGGAACCTTGCCGGGAAACACTCCATTACATATTCATCAACCCCGAAATCCAGTGAGATTTCGTTTTTTCCTGGTTTCAGCTTTGCTCGGGAATTCTCATGGCCGATTAGATCGTTCTTAAAGAGACCACCCGATATTTCATATTCTCCGGCCGCTTTAACATCTATTCCAATTTTCACCCGAATGGTATCTAATACTCCATCCTTATCGAGGTCTACCGCCTGATCCTTAATACCGCCATTAAAGGAGGCTGTTCCAGAAGATACACTAATTTCACCAAAACAATCCTTAGCATATTCGATTCCAGATGGGGTTATTCCGGCGGCAGTAGTCAACAAATCATAACGTCCAGCTTCAGAAACAAGAATTTCGTTGGCATAAAGGCCGTCATCTTTTAATCCATCCTGATGAAGCCCATCATCAAACAATTGTACGGTCGATTTTCCTCCTCCTGAAAACGCCATAAGCACTGCTTCAATTTTTGAGCCGCATACCGGCTTGTTCCCATCTAAGACCCTGCCCTTAAGGCCAATTTTATCTCCCTTTTTATATACACCTTTGTCCGGCTTAACGAGTAATTTGATGTTACTTTTTTGTTCTATCATGGCACCCCATTCGATTTTTCCTTGTGCTTCAGTACATACTACCCTTAACTTGTATGTGCCGGGTTTAACGTTAAAAAGTATATATTCAATTCCTGGAACTCTTATTTCTGTTGAAACATCCGGGCTTTCAGGGCTAATTTCTTTACCATCCGGATCAAACAAACTTACCGCTAACTGACCGGAATCCCATAAAACAGTGACTCTAAGCATTTCTCTGGAGTCCAGCAGCAGTTCTTTTTCCTGAGTCTCCCCCTGTTTAATAGAATCTTTAATTAGTGCTAGGTCCTCATTAGAAAATTCATCAAATTCATCAGGGCTTGGCTGAACTTCCTTTGAAGGGGTAATTTTCTTTTGATTCGTGGCCTGTTGGCTCGCCAACGAAGTAACATTTCCAATTAGAATCAAACTAATGAAACACATAACGAACAAGATTATTGCCAGTTTTCGTTTCATTGTATTCCCTCCTGATTCTTAACCGAACTCGTACTTACCTTCTTCTGTTAATATCCATATTTTCCTGCCGCTCCCTGTATCCAGACTACATTATAAAAAAAGGCCAATGTAGTCTTGACCTGAAAAACTACACTACCTGTAATACGAACTTTATTCCCAAGACTTACCGTGTAGCCCCATTTAACAAAATAGTCTGAACTTTTCTACTTTAATCGACAAATATTGCGCTTATGATGTGATTGTGATAAGTTTTACAAGGGAGGTTGTGAAAAAGATGACAAACGCAAGATTTGCAGCATTCGAAGTAAAAGTGATCGTTAGAAACCCCCATGCGGTTGACATGACAGCCCTGTTGGAAAAAGCTAAAAGCTCCATAGCCAGCCTGGTGAAAATCAGACTGAATAACCTGGAACTTAAAAGGTACGGAGTGAAATTCTCCGGAACCGCGCCCTTGCCGGATATTCCCAGGATAGCCGAGAATATGTATTTCCTGACTTTTGAAGGCGGTATGGAAATTGTTATCATGGTGAGTAAACGGTACAAGTACCTCATTAAGGAAGGAAAAGTCTACGATTTTTCCGATCTGCAAACAGCTCAGGTCCCCATCCAGGTGGATGACGCCGGACCCAGCGAAGAAGATCTGAGCCGCATCGGATTCTAATCAATGCTTAAGAAGAATAACCAAGCCAGGAACGGGATTATCCCGTTCTTGTTTTTTATATGAACACCAAGTCTAAATTAGGATCCCATAACAAATCACGGCTGGGTATATTTGGCTATAAATTCGGCCCGTGAGCGAACTTCGGCTTTGGTTAGAATGCTGGAGATGTGCTTTTTTACAGTTGAAACGCTGACAAAGAGCTGTTCGGCAATTTCAATATTTGTGAGGCCCTTGAGGAGAAGCAGGGCGGTTTCTCTTTCGCTGACGGTCAGAGATAGCCTTCTGATGACAATTTCGCGGGCTTCGCTTTTGTCTTCGCTCCTTATTTCGTTCGTGGTGTAAAGACCCTTGCGAGCTTTGTCAATCAGGTTCTGGGATGTAAGAGGTTCGCTTTTCATGGTGTAAAATCCAATATCGGCTGAAACCGGGATGACGCGTTTTTCAAAGGAAACCGTCATCTGGCTTATTTTTTTGGCCACACGTTTGCAGATCTGATAGGCTTGTTTTTCGATGGTGCTGTCGAGAACAACGATAAACTCTGCTTCGCTGTATCGAGCGCACCAGTCACTGCTGTTTCCGCAGTAATACTTAAGCGTTTTTACGAATTCCCTGGCAACAACATCTCCGGCCATCACGCCGTATTTATCGTTAATGGTATGAAACCCGTTTATGCTGACGAAAACCAGAGTAAGCGGCTGACCCTCCTTGTTGGCCCTGGTGATGTCGTAAGGGAGTCTTTCAAAGATAAAGCCGCGGTTGTAGGCCCCGGTCAGTGCATCTTTTACCAGGGTCTGATTTCTTTTGGCGATAATCTTATGTATATGATCCGTTTCCTTGCCTTCAATGTCTAAGATCCCCGTGTGGGTAATATCCTTCAGCAGTTCCACTACATGCCGGCTATCCGCCTTGTTAACGGGAACGGCAGTGGCCATGAATACTTTGTCCCCACGGCATCCAATCTTAACAAAGGTATCCCCGCTGTTAAAAGCCCGCATGGAAATACAGTTCTCACAGGCCTGCCCCTGATTCCACAGGCCAAAACATCCATGCTCGCCTCTGCCTATTTCCAAGGTATGTGACCCGGTATGATAAGACTCAACTGTTTTGTGCATTGGGTCTACAATGCGAATGTAGTCATAGAGACCAGCGACAAAGGAGGGATCGTTCAGCACTCCTTCAGCCAGGATCTTAGAGTTAATCATTACACTCATCTCCATCACGTTTCAGGGCGGTCTTTTCGATAAATTATACTCTACTCGAGTGACTAATAACAGAGTCGGTGGGGGACTCCTCGTGTCTTTTCAAAAGTATACTTTCGGCCCATATTTGTTTGGCCGGTCTCCCAATACAATAGGGATGTAAGAAAAAATAAATTGAAGGAAGGGATATTTTTGGAGGCACTTAAAATTAAGGAAAATGTATACTGGGTAGGTGTTCAGGATCCGGGTCTGAAGGTCTTTGATATTATTATGCCCACGGAATATGGCACCAGCTATAATGCCTACCTGATTAAAGGGGCCAGCCATACGGCATTAGTGGAAACAGTCAAAGCAAGCTTTTTCGATGAATATATTAATGACCTGCAAAACGTGATTGACCTTAACCAGATTGATTACCTTATTATGAATCATACCGAACCGGATCATGCCGGCTCCGTTGAACAGCTTCTAAAAAAAATTCCTGGTTTAACTGTGGTTGCCAGTTCCACCGCTATCCGCTTCCTTAAAGAAATTACCAATAAAAAATTTAATTATATAGAAGTTGAACACGAACAGGAAATCGACCTGGGTGGTAGAACGCTGCAGTTCATATCGGCCCCGTTCCTCCATTGGCCGGACTCAATGTACACCTTTCTTAAAGAAGATAACATCCTTTTTACTTGTGATTCGTTTGGCTGCCACTTTTCTGATCCTCGGGTGTTTAATGACTTGATCGACCGCGATTTTTCCGAAGCTTATCGTTACTATTTTGATATGATTATCAGCCCATTTAAGCCATTTGTATTGGAAGCTCTTGACAAGATAAAAAACCTTCCGATTGAGATTATATGCCCGGGTCACGGACCAATTCTGCGTGAGAACCTGGACTATTACATCGAACTCTACCGGGAATGGTCAACACCGCCGGCGCGGGATGAAAGCCTTCATTCTAAAATTGTTATGGCTTATGTTACCGCCTACGGTTATACCAGGATGATTGCTGATGGAATTGCTGAAGGATTGGCCATGGTAGATGAATTTGAATTAAAGTCCTTCGATTTGGGTGAAGCGTCTTTGGAAGCAGTGCTGGAAGAGATTGCAGATGCCGACGGACTGCTTATCGGTTCACCCACACTGAACGGTGATACACTGCCGCCGGTGTGGAACCTGTTAACCAACCTTTCTCCCATCACCCATGGTGATAAAGTCGCCGCGGCTTTTGGAGCCTATGGCTGGAGCGGGGAAGCAGTGCCTAACATTGAAAACCGGCTTAACATGTTGCGCATGACAGTACTTCCGGGTCTAAGAATTAATTTCAAGCCTTCGGAGCGGAACCTGGAAGACGCATTTACTTTTGGCATGGCATTCGGCAAGGCTGTTCTGGAAAAGAAGCAGCCCAAGTCCAGAAGGCGCTGGCGCTGCCAGGTATGCGGTCAAGTATTTGAAGGGGAAGAACCTCCGGAAGTATGCCCGGCCTGCGGCGTAGGGGCCGAAAACTTTGTTCCGGAAGGACTGGAAGACGAATTCCAAAAAGATACCAACGAACACTTTGTAATTGTAGGCGGCGGAATTGCCGGCTTATCTGCGGCTCAGGCCGTTCGCAAGCGCAATAAGACTGCCGGCATCACCCTCGTGACCGAAGAAACTTTTAAACCCTATTATCGTCCGGCATTATCCGATTATCTCAGCGAGGATTTATCGGATGAACGGCTCTTCGTTATGAAAGATCAATGGTACGCGGATAATAATGTAGACGTTCGCACATCCTGCCAGGTAACCGCGCTGGATACGACGGGCAAGAAGGTGGGGCTATCCAGTGGGGACAGCCTAACTTATGACAAACTTATTATTGCCACCGGTGCCAGCAGTAATATCCCTCCTCTCAAAGGAGCAGAAAAAGAAGGGGTTTATGCCCTTAGAAGCCTAGCCGATTCCATTGCCCTCAAGTCCGCGATCAAGAGCGCCAAAAAGGCGGTGGTAATTGGCGGAGGAGTTTTAGGACTTGAGGCGGTATGGGAAATGATATCGTCGGGCCTGGACGTAACGGTTATTGAACATAATAACCGCATTATGCCACGGCAGCTTGATGAGTCATCTTCACTTCGTCTACAGAAACTCATGCTGGAAAAAGGGGTAAAGCTTTGTCTGGGTAAAGATACGGAAGAAATAACAGGAGAAGCAAGGGTTACAGGAATAAAACTAAACGATGGTCAGGTAATTGAAGCGGATCTGGTGCTCCTGTCTACCGGGGTAAAACCCAATATAGAATTGGCTGCTGTTGCCGGTCTAAAGGTGGAACATGGCATTATTGTTGACGGCCAACTCCGTACTTCCGCATCAGGTGTCTACGCTGCAGGTGATGTGGCGCAGGTGGGAGACCGGCTGATCGGATTATGGCCTGTTTCGTTGGAAATGGGCAAAGTAGCCGGAGCTAATGCCGCCGGAGATTGGCTGGAGTATAAGGAGCCCGTATTATCTACGATGTTAGTGGCCTTCGATATGGAAATATTCTCGGTTGGCGAAGTAAACTTTCCAGTAGAAGAAGTGTGGGTGGCTGAGATATGGGATCCCAAAGAGAACTTTTACAAAAAGAGCTTCATAAAAGATGGTGTACTGGTGGGTGAAATTATCATCACCCCACGGGTTGATACCAGTGAAGCCCTGCGTAATCTGGGCCGCGACAAGAGCGGCAGGAAAAGGGCGAATAAATGGAAATGCCGCGTCTGCGGATATATCCATGAAGGTCCCGAACCGCCGGAAGAATGCCCGGTCTGCGGAGCTCCAAAGGATATGTTTGATCCGATTTTCTGACCAATATTCTAGGTAGTAGATTTTCAGGAATGGACCACAGAAGATGCATAAACCGGTAAGTCTATAAGTGTATCCTAAAAATTGTTGTCAGCAGTTGGAAGCTTAGATAAAATCTAGTCAAGTTAAACAACCCTCCAAACGCGGGTATACAATGGGATCCATTTATATCAACAAATTATTAATTTTATAACGACAAGGAGGATGGTTATGGAACTAAAAGGGTCAAAAACCGAAATAAATTTACAAGAAGCTTTTGCAGGAGAGTCTCAGGCGCGTAATAAGTACACCTATTATGCAAGTGTAGCCAAAAACGAAGGGTACGAAAAGATTGCCGCCATTTTTCTGGAAACGGCCGATAATGAGAAAGAACACGCCAAGCTGGAATTGCGTTGGCTAAATGGAATCGGTACCACACTGGAGAACCTGGAAGCAGCCGCGAATGGTGAAAGCTTTGAACACACCAGCATGTACCCGGAATTCGCCAGGGTGGCACGGGAAGAAGGTTTCTCCGAAATCGCTGAAATGTTTGAAAAGATTGGCGCGGTGGAAAAGGAACACGAACAACGTTACCGTGAACTGAAAGAACTGGCTGCCAGGGGAGAATTATTTAAAAAACAGGAGTCTATTCAGTGGAAGTGCCGCAACTGCGGTCATGTACATGAAGGTCCGGCAGCGCCGGAGTCCTGTCCGGTCTGTCGGCATCCTCAGGCATTCTTTGAACCGCTATGCGAGTGTTACTAAATTATGGCCCAGGATGTTCAGGAACTGCGCGGCCGGATCATTAAATTTGCCGCGGAACATGGGGCTGACCTGGTGGGTTTTGCTCCGGTCGGCAGGTGGGACGAGTATGATGAGGTGCCTGCCGATTTTCGGCCCGGGAATCTTTTCCCTCTGGCGCGCACTGTGGTAGTCATAGGCATGGGCATGCCTTTACCCATAGTAGAAACAACGCCGTCGGCTATGCATATGGAATTGTACAATACTGTCAACCGGGAATTGGACGGCCTGGCATACTGTCTCACCGGTTTTCTGAATCGCAGCGGTTGGCCGTCGATGTTTTTCCCCCGTGATGGGTATGGGAGTATCAAAATTTTAAAGGAAAAACCTCGGGCCGCCTTTTCACACGTTGAGGCTGCCCGCTATGCCGGGCTCGGCACGGTGGGACTGAGCGGGGTACTGCTTACCAGGGAATTCGGGTCGCGGGTACGGTTGGTTTCAGTCTTTACCTCGGCTGAGCTGCCCGGCAGCCCGGTGCTTTCGGAAGATATCTGCATAAAATGTCAGGCCTGCGCCAAATGCTGTCCAAGTAAGGCTATTATACCTCGTAAAGATCGGACCAGGGCTGACTTTGAAGCCATGAAATGCATGGACTGGGCTCACGAATTGACCAGACGCCGTTCCTATCCCTGCGGAGTATGCACCAAGGTATGTCCCATCGGAGCAGACCGTGAATTATATCAGGCCACTAAATCTATGAAAAAATATTTGCACGAAGCGGAAGCGATGCGCAAGGACCCTGATGACCCTGAATACAAGGTATGGAACCACTTCCGTCATTGGGGCAGCTGGTAAGAAATTAGAGAGGAGGGATTGGCATGGATACATTTTCAAGTTTCCAGGATTATTGTGAAGCCATGCGGGAGTTAACAACGACTGTAAACGACCCACAGGAAATAGTGTCTGAGGGGCAAAAAATCCAGGCCCGGCTGGTAGCTGACCCGAGCCTTATTTTAGACCAACTGGCGGCTTTTATCGCTGGGGACAAGGACAGCATGTACTGGCCGGTGGATCTTAACGACCTAACCCTTTACCGGGATAAAGACAAGCTTTTTTCAGTGCGCCTGTTCGTTTGGGAGGCCCATACTCCATACCCAATTCATGACCATGGAGCCTGGGGAGTAGTGGGAGGTCTGGCTAACCAGGTACGGGAAAGCAAGTATCATCGGCTGGACGACGGAAGCCGGGAAGGTTATGCCGAACTGAAAATAAAATCGGAAGCCGTTTTGCACCCGGGAGAAACTACCTGGGTCCTGCCCTTGAATGACGGCATTCACCGTATGGAAGCGGTTGGCGACACCACCGGTCTAACCCTGCACACCTATGGGCGTCCGGTTCGCACCGGCTTTATCAATAGTTTTATGTATCAATCCCATGGGGTTTATAAATTGTATCCCATGCGAACTCACCGCCAGATCCTGGCTGTTAAGGCCCTGGAATCAATCGGCGGCGGCCAGTCAAAAGACATTTTGGAACAAATATCCCGGGATAACAACCAGATTATTAAGGATGTCAGCCTTAAGGCTCTGAAAAATATTAGCTCCTTAGAGTACGAACCATCTCCCTGAGCAAAGCGAATCTCCACGAACCCTTAGCAATAATCCCGCAGTATATTTAATAATATATACTATTTATCGACAAATATTGCGTTTATTACGTGAACGTGATAAATTCTATTAAGGGAGGTGGGAAATAAATGACCGATACTGAATTCGCACCGTTTGAAGTTAAGCTGATAATCAGAAACCCGCGCGCAGTGGACACGGCAACCTTAATGGAAAAGACCCAAACTTCTATGGCCAGCTTTGCAAAAATTAGGCTGGAGAATCTGCAGCTTAAAAAGTACGGACTGAAAGCCTCCGGAACCGCACCTTTGCAGGATGTCATCAGGATAACCGAGAATATGTACACCCTGACTTCCGAGGGCGGCATGGAAATCGTTATCACAGTAGGTAAACGGGAGAAGTTTCTTATTAAGGAAGGAAGAGTTCACGATCTTTCCGATCCCAAAACAGGCCAAATTCCGATTCCATTGGATGAGGCCGAGCCTACTGAAGAAGACCTGAGCCGTATCGGATTCTAATCGTTACTTAAGAGAATAGCCTAGTTAGGAACGGGGTTCATCCCCGTTCCTGTTATTTATAGGCTTTTATTATATGGACTTTATTTTGTATGATTGAGGAGGAAAAGATAGAGAAGGTAAAAATAGGGGATGTTGAATGGATCAATTGCCGCCGATTACGCCTAAAAATCAAATCAGAAAACTGCCGATAACCAAGATATTTAATATAATCTTACTTGTGGGGGCGCTATTGCTGGGGTACACCCTGGTGGAACCTCACTGGCTGCGGGTCAAAACCATAGATTATACCAGTGCGGATGTTCCCGTGGCTTTTGATGGCGTCCGTATTGCATTTCTGACCGATGTACACCACGGGCCATTTTTTTCACGTAATCGAGTTAAAAAGGTGGTCAAAAAGGTAAACTCACTTAATCCTGACCTCATTCTTCTCGGTGGAGATTATGTATCCCGGGATCAAAAATATATAGAACCCTGTTTTGAAGAATTAGCTAGCCTTAAGGCACCACTTGGGGAATATGGAGTCCTGGGTAATCATGATCACTGGGAAGGAACAGAGCTTTGCCGGGAATGCATGAGTAAGGCAGGGATAACTTGCCTTGATAACCAGGCAATATGGTTAAAAAGAAGTACAGATAAAATTAAGCTTGGCGGTGTTGGGGATTATTGGGAAGATTTATCGGATCTTACACCGACTACCGCGGATGTTCAACCTTCTGATTTCGTATTGGCGATAACTCATAATCCTGATTTTGTTGAAACCATCCAGGACTCAAGGGTTGACCTGGTTCTAAGCGGACATAACCACGATGGCCAGGTTACCTTTTTTGGGCTTTGGGCGCCAGTGGTGCCGTCCGCATATGGCCAGAAGTACCGATATGGACTTGTAGACACCGGAGTAACAAAGGTGTACGTTTCAAGTGGTATCGGTACGATAACGCCGCCCGTTCGCTTTTGTGCAAGGCCAGAGATAGTAATCGTTCAATTAAATAAGAAATAAGAAAAACTTTTCTATTTATTTAAGATGAACACTAGGGCTGCTAAACCCGTTTTTACCCAGAATAAAGTCGCCATAACTAAAGCCTATTCGGATCAATTATAGCCAGCCGAAAGAATGACCGGGTAATAAAGGACTATAGGTCGCCAGATAATAATAGACTTGCTCAGCCCTTCCGGCCCATCCCCCTTAACATACCTGAGTCCTATTTTAATAAATTACCCTCTTTTAGCTTTGTTCTTCTTCATTAGTTCTTTTTGTTTTTCCAACAATCTTAGTTGGGCGTTATCTGTAGTAGCGGTTCTACGGTCCCAACCGTCAATCGCTAACAAAGCGGCGAAGACCGACCCTCCGGTAACTTCATCCAACTGTTCATCGTTAAGCTCATCTTGTTTGGGTGGCAGCAGGATATATTTCACCTGGTCCGTATTCTCCACCACTTGAAATTCCACACCGGCAGGCAATTCCATCCCGACTTCCTTCATTACTGTTGCCGGGTCGGCAATGAAGCGTTTTTTAAAGGCTTCATCAGTCCAGCATTGCGATATGATTTTTCCCATCTTTTCTGCCTGTTCGTTTCGTTTTTCCATCATGTTCCCTCCTATTTTAATATGTTTAGGCTATTTGGCGTTTAGCCAATTGGGCAAAGATCCCTTCTTGATTGATCAGTTCTTCATATGTACCACATTGAACAATACGGCCTTCATCTATTACATAGATCCGGTCGGCATTGATAATGGTGCTCAGGCGATGAGCAATTACCAGGCGGGTAGCGTCCAGTTTCTCCAGGCTCTCCGATACAATCGCCTGGGTCCGGTTATCCAGAGCACTGGTCGCTTCGTCGAAAAAGATTATCCTGGGTTTTTTAACGATGGCACGGGCAATCAACAGCCTCTGCCGTTGTCCGCCCGACAGGGTCCTGGCCCCTTCGGTGACATAGGTATGCATGCCCATGGGCATCTGTTGAATATCCTCTTCCAGGCCGCTCATCCGGGCTGCTTCCCAGGCATCGTCCATGGTCAGGTTATAGGAACCGATAATATTCTCAAATATGTTGCCGGTCATAATCTGATCGTTTTGCAGCACCACACCCATCTGGCGGCGAACTGACGCAACATCCAGGCCGGCCAGATCCTGATTATCGTAATAAATAGCACCCTGTTCCGGCTTCTCGAACCCGAGCAGGAGCCGGATCAGGGTTGATTTGCCACCGCCGGAAGCTCCGACAAATGCTATAAACTCCCCGGCTTTGACCTGGAAGGAAAGGTCGTCAAGAATCAAAGGCCCATCCGGCCGGTAGCGAAAACTAACATGACTTACTTCCAGATCTCCGCTCAGTTCTCCCGGATCCGCCTGGGCCTCATCCACTTCGGGGTTGGCCTCTAGAATCACCCGGGAACGTTCGAAAATCGGTATAACATTCAGGATCATTGTAATAATGGTGCTTAATGCGACAATAGCGGTAACCAGGGCGGTAAAAGCCGCGTTAAATGCCAGGAAGCTGGCCGGCAGAATGTTTACCCGGTCAGATGAGATCACCGCCATAAAAATAGCTGCTGTCATAAGCAGCGGTAAAGAAGCGTTTACTACTGCTATCAGGTTGGAAATACTGCGGGCCTTAAAAGCGAGCTTGCGCTGCTGGCTGAATTCTCTGGCCCACAGGAAAAACGCCCTTCCTTCGGCTCCAGCCACCTTAAATTTCGCGATACCGCTGATAAGCTGAAACGCCAGGCCGGCGATTTTTCCATGCATTTTCAGCATGCCGCGCTGATAACCCATTAAACGATAACCGAGAAAGGATATTACTATGCTCATGACCGCCACCAGCAGCACGGCGAGAAATGCTAAAAAAGCATCGTAGAAAAAGAGCAAAACCAGATTAAGCAATGAAAATACGGCAGTAAAAACAGTGTTAAGCACTACTCCGGAGAGGAGTTGCTTGATATCACTGATTCCCAACGCACGGTTGGCCAGGTCGCCTGCTGAATAGTCACGAAAGAAGCTGGCGGGCAGAGATAATACCCGATCCCATACCGCTGCCTGGACTGAAGCATCCATTCTCCCTTCCAGGCGTAAGAGAGCCAAGGAGCGTACAATCTGGAAGCTCATCATGGCTAAAGCTCCGCTAAGCAGGAAAGCTGTCATCCATACCAATTGATTGCGCTCGGCCATAGGAACAATTACCGAGAATAATAGACCTATCGCCAGAGGAATCATTAAGTTTATCAGACCGCCTAAAAGACCCGTGCCAAAGAATAAGGTCAGATCTTTTTTAGATATACTGCGTAAACCATGAGCGATAACATCTTTTGTACTCAAGGCCCGGTCAGGAAAAGGACGGTAAAAGGTATAAGCAAAGTCTTGGAGCAGCGAGTTTGACCCAGCGTTCACGTCGATCATGTCATCCTGGCCGGGATCGTAAATTTGATAGGCTCGAGTGCCTTTAGGGATCAAAGCCACCGGGCGATTATCTTCGGTCATAAAAGCCAGCAAGGGGCCATTATCCTGTTTCCACCAGTCTTCTTTTAGAATTACCCGGCGGTTGCGGATGCGTGATTCCCGGCAAATATCATCCAGAGGATTAAGGGAGCGGATCTCCTCATTTATTACCCGGGGTGCGTTAAACTTAATCCCCATCTCCCGGCCTATTCTCCGGCAGGCTTTTAAAAGCTGTCTATCTCCCGGTTCGATGATTATCCTGCCGGGAGTTGTCTTCGACACAACACCGGCTAAATGCCCGAGGGCATCTTCGAAATAGTCCTGTTCATTTTGAAGCCGCGCTTCATAATTCCGTTTCTCCTGCTGATGAAATTCAGAGCGGTAAAGGCTTACCAGCGACATAATCAGTCGGTGAAAGTCATCCAACGCATCCCAGACTTTTCCCTGTTCGATCAGTGCTTCTGTATTGATTGCCTGGTAGCCCAGTTTTTCACGGCAAGAAAACCAGCCTTTGTGCACTAAGGGCCAATACCGGTTAACCCCAAGTCCGCCATGTTCCTGGATGTTTAGATAATTCATGCTCGGAGAAGCAGCCGAAACCCAGAGGATGTCTTCTCCCGCTCGGAGAAATTCCCCCGCTTCGGCCTCCCCCTTATCATCAGCGGTAAGGATACTATAGGTCTTAGGAGGTAATTCCTGAATCATGGCTTCGGATAATGCTATCACCCATTGCTCCAGGAAAAAAATAACCGGAATCCGGTACATCTCATCCCGGCATAAATCCCGCAGATTGTTTTTGTTGAGCTTGTTCAGTTCGGTGCCGGGTGCGCCCTTAAAAAGCAGGCCATACTGTCCCGGCTCCGGCTGAATTCCGAACAGAGAGGTACCTTGATCAGCCCGGAATAAGTGGTGCAGCCGACCAGATGGCTGTCCGTCTTTTAACCGTACCGAAAAAACGTCCACCCGACCCTTTTGTACCTGCCAGACCACATCGGGGTCGTCTAAAAATACTGTTTTATTTCCTTCAATGACTACTCTTTGTTTTTCTAACTGCATATTGTTTGCTTTCCGCTCCCTTAACTCGCCGCAATGAGACTGGCATAGGGCCCCTCTATATTAATAAGTTGTTCGTGGGTGCCCCGCTGAACAATGCGTCCCTGGTCCAGAACAACTATTTCGTTGCAGTCACGGATGGTGCTCAGCCGGTGGGCAATAATCAGACAGGTGCAACCCCTGCGTCTAATCGCATCATCAATTTCCTGTTCCGTAATCGGGTCCAGTGCACTGGTTGCTTCATCCAGGACCAGAATTGATGGATTTGCCACCAGAGCCCGGGCTATCTCCAGCCGTTGCTTCTGCCCGCCGCTCATGTTTCGGCCTCCCTCTTCCATGAAGGTACCGTAACCATCCTTTTTGGAAAGAATATCATCATGAATTGATGCATCCTGGGCCGCAGCTATAACATTTTTATCTGAAACAGTAGCATCCCACAGGGTCAGGTTTTCGCGAATGCTTCCTTCAAACATACTTATTTCCTGGTCAACCATCGCCAATGAATTGTTAATTACTGACCGGTTCCATTCCGAATTCCGCTTCCCGTCCAGCATAATTTCGCCTGACCAGGGCTCATAAAGATTGGCCAAAAGTCTGGCCACGGTTGATTTACCGCTGCCGGAGCTTCCAACCAGGGCTACCCGTTCGCCGGGTTTCAGGGCCAGGCTGAAATCCAAAAGTAGAGGCGGTTCCAAACGGCTATAACCGAAAGTCACGTTACGAAATTCCACCATCCCGTCTAGTTTTACAATTCCCTCGGTACCTTTCTGGGGCTCTTCTTTAGCGTTTTCTTGAGCCGGGTACCTCAGGACATCATCCAGACGGTTCATATCGCCTTCCACTTCCTGCAAAATGCTGCCAAAGGCCACCAGATTGTTAACCGGTGCCAGAAAAGAAGCCATAATGGTTTGAAAGGCTACGAGAGCACCTATGGTCAGACTGCCGTTCATAACATGGAGTCCGCCCACCGCTAAGACCGCCGTATTGTTCAAGATAGTAAGAAACGGGGGAACCGCAAACAGCATCTGGCTGGATACTCCAAGTTCTTGCTCCGAATTAACCATTTTAGCCTGGTATCCGGCCCAGCGGGAAAAGAAATCCGCTTCCGCCCCACTGGCCTTTATGGTTTCGATCATTTGTAAGCCAGCTATCGAAGTGCTTTGGAGTTTCCCCTGTTCCTGAAGCAGTTTTTGGTTCTGGTCTATGCGCCGTTTGGCCATGAAACGCAGGAAGATAATATTGAATACGGCAATACCCAGGCTTAACAGGGAGAGTCCGACATCGTACTGCAACATCAGAATAAAAAAGAATATCATTGTTAAGCAGTCCAGAATCGTCGTAGCCAACTGCCCGGAGAGCAAAGTGGCCACTCGATCATTCAACAATACCCGGAGACTGAGTTCACCGGCATACCGCTGGGTGAAAAACTCCACCGGCAAACGTAAAATATGCCAGAAAAACTGGCTGGAAGTGCTTAATGCCAGCTTCATTTCCAATTTCAAAAGATATCTTTGCTGCCAGTAGGTCAAAATCCCCCTCAGAACCGCGGTGAGAGTCATGCCTATGAAAAGTGGTCCCAACCAATTTCCCATATCGCCCAGCAGGATGTTATCCACGAATACCCTGGTAAATGCCGGGATAATTAGGCCTGGAACCACCAGTGCCAGGCCGATCAAAACTATAAATGCCAGCCCCATTTCACTGCCCCGAAGTCGTTTTCTTAAGCTAAGAATCATGCTTCGGCTTTCTCCGCCCGGCTCAAACGCAGGGCCCGGTTCAAAGGTCAACACGATCCCGGTAAAGGACTGGTCAAATTCTTCGGCGGAAACCACTCGCGGCCCCATGGACGGATCATTCAAATATACCCGGTCTTTATGGAAACCCTCCACCACCAGGAAATGATTAAAATTCCAATGGACGATCACCGGCAGACGCAATTGTCGTAATTCGTCCGGTTCCTTGCGATAGCCTTTGGCCACTAATCCATAACTGCGGGCTACTTTCATCATATTGCTGGCTTTACTGCCATCCCGGGATACACCACATTTAATGCGCAGTTCTTCCAATGGAACTATCCGTTTGTAATAAGCCAATATGATACCAAGAGCGGCAGCACCACATTCTAAAGCTTCCATTTGTAAAATGGTCGGGGTTTTAACTTTCTTAGGAAAGAAATAGGTAAACAATAAAACCGCCCCTTAGGATTGCAGCGGCAGCAATAAATATATTGGTTTTTGCTGTTTGATAATTATTGATGCCGAGCAAATATCGCCTGCTGTAACGTAATTTTCTGCCCCCGTCCCGGACCATGTATATTGGCCGGAGCTTTTATCATTAAAGGGTAGACCCACTACAACCTCGCACATAAGACCCTGCTGATTAAAAAGTTTGAGCAGTCCCTTATTCCCCAGCCGATTCAGCATCTGTTCCTCGGTTACTGGGTATTGAGAAACAGAAAGAACTTTGCCTACCAGGAATTTACCCTTTTTCCCCGGTTGAACCCGGTCGGGAGTAAGCTGCACTAACATTCCGGGGGTCACTTGTTGGCCCTTTTCAAATGGAAGGTACAACACAGCCTGAAGCTTATTTGCAGACGCGTCCTGATCATTCGTTATAATCCCGTTGGCATCCACTTTTATGGTAATAAGGCCGAAAATGCACCAAAAAACCAGTACGGCCAGGAGGCAAAAGACTCCCACCAGAGCAAACCACCCTTTGGGATTGGTAATCATCATCAGTTGATCCAACTGCTCCGGGGATGATAATCTTTCCAAGGATGTTTTGCGAAAGATTTGATTATTCTGCAACACTAATCCCCTCTCCAAGCGGCAATATTCGATGTGCCGACAGTGCTGCGCAAAGCAGCAAACCACCGGAAATAAAAGTAAGACTTTTAGTAGATTTTTCTATGCAATTCGGAAAAATCCTTTATACTTTGACTATTTTTGCTCAAATATACTACACCCCTTGGCCCGTTAGTAAACCAAGGGGTGGCATTTTAGCTTTATCTGATTGTTACTAATGGCTGGATCTTAGTAATAACGCACCTGAGCGAAGGTCCTTTTTAAGGCGTGACTGTATTTGAACCGGGGATAGCCAAAAATCATAGCGAGTCCCGCAGTGCTGCGGGGTGGGATTCCATACTTGGCGCTCAATTTCTTTTCATATTTCATGAAATAACCGATGGTTCCTATCATGCAGCAGCCCAGACCCAGTGATTCAGCCGTCAGCATGGCATAGGTGGCCGGAATATAGGGGTCCACCTGGTCAGCATAAGGGGAAGCATAAAAATACATG
>JBLMZW010000247.1:0-4528 GCA_050259035.1 Chitinophagales bacterium
TAACGTAGCCGCCCGGCTTTACCGCTTTCCGTGCGGTTGATAAATATTTGATAATTTGTCCGTCCGCAGTTAAAAAATGAAATGTCGCGCGGTCGTGCCACAAGTCATAAGTAGTGTCAGGTGAAAATTCCGTTATATCACTTACCACCCATTTTACTTTATTTGCTCTATCCCCTAGCCTTTTCTTCCCTCGTTCCAGGGCTTTCGATGATATGTCAAGGACTGTAATATGCTCAAACCCTTCGGCCAACAGAAAGTCAACCAATTTGCTGTCTCCTCCTCCAATGTCAATAATGCGGGCGGATTTTGGAAGGTTAAAACTATGTATGAAGTCCAGCGAGGTTTTAGGAACCTCCTGTGTCCAGCTAACTTCATTTGGTTGTTTTGTCGCGTATATTTTTTCCCAATGGTCTTTACGCGTAGTTTCCATTTTAAGATGGTTATTATTTTGTTTGATTCTTTTATAATGTCATAAGGTCATTACAAAAATACTTTATAGAATTAAATTTTCGAATTATTGAGCCCGAATATACAAGTAATCCTGCCTTTCCTCAACTCTCTTTTTAGGATTCCAACCAGCGACAACAGTTATTCCGCCTTTTGTCTTTTCCCCTAATGGTATTTGTGCGATAGGCGCAAACCCAATATATATAGAATCTTGCAAATTAGGTCTTCGCATTGATACTGTTAGACGACAATGATAAGCGAATGTCGGTGATTGACCGTTACAATAAACTGCGATTCTTCCACTCTCAACTGCATCGTCAGAAGGAATTATATGATCGATTTCCGAACCTAAAGTTTTTATTATTTTTGTGTACTTAGCGAGTGACTCAAAAAAAATCCGCTGTAACAGTGGCAATGTGTTCACCTCTCCATTCTTTTAGTGGAACAGTATGTAAAGGGCCAGTTATGACATTTTGAGAATAATAAACATGAACTTGACCAGTTTGATGGATAGAAAGTTTTGGGATTTTGTCAGTATTAAATTGATCCTTATAGGAGAAAGACTGTTTTATTTCATACTCTTTTATTGATTGACAACCATAGAAGTATTTTCCTGCCGCTCCGTACGGGAAAAAATATAGACTCGCATCTCTTTGCCCTAAAGCAACTTTAAACAATGCTCTACGTATTCCACGGTGTTTTATAAGAACGCGTATTTCTCGAACTAAACTCAAAGATAAAACAACTCCTTTGTTATCGGACGTTTAGGTGTTATTACTAATTCTTATTATTCCCTTCTTATATAATTTTTGAAAAAGGTCTCGATTCTTTAGTGCAGAATTTGTAGTGATAGTTCTTAGAAGCAGTCTCATAAATGGTAGCAACCCTTTGTTTTTCATGGCTTTTTTGTGTTCTACTGGTATTTATGAGACCGCTTCTAGTAAATAATCTTCCACAGCGAGGAAAATAAAAAATCCAACAAGATAATATAGAATATACAAATAACGATGAATGACAATAAATATAACAATTGCCACGATAGCTGTCAGTGGAAATGAATAGATTGTAATTATAGAGTGAAACAATTTTACCAATGGATTACTTGAGAGTGTAAAATATATAAATCGTGCGGAACTTCTATGAACCCCAATTGATACTTGACCATCTCTGTATTTTTCTAGTACATCATCATACAAAGGTGGTTCCCCTTCTATAATGTCTTTCCATGTATCCAGGTCGTGAAAGGGCATTTTATTATTCTCTACCATATGAATTCCAAAATAAAAATTTTATTTGATATCCAAATGTCCGCTAACTCGTTAATATCTGAACGGGTTTGTATATACTCTCAATTTAGCGGTATATCCAAAGTACTTTGGATATACCAATTCTGGTTGAACTACTCTTCCCCCTTATCATCTCCTTTCCCACTGATATTTAAGCTATGCAAATGACTCCTTATTTTGTCTATTCTTTTAGTACTCAGTTGTTTTTAACCCGATTCTATACATAAGCTATTTATATCACAGACGACAGTCTGATTTCAACGTTTCCTGATTTCGGTCACTTTTTAAATTGCAGAAGCAATACCATTTCGGTTAGATTTTTAAATGATTCAATGCGGAGTATTTTCTTGACAAAAGTGTAACAAAAATAGTATAAATTTGGTTGGCAAGGGAGTGACCAATGAATAACCCACTTTGTTTCGTTCTTATGCCTTTTGGCAAAAAGCCCGATGCCACCGGAGTAATAATAGATTTCGACGCCGTCTATAAAGAACTCATCTCCCCCGCCGTCAAAGAGGCGGGACTTGAGTCAATACGCGCCGATGAGGAGATGGCCGGCGGAATTATACAGAAGCCTATGTTTGAGCGTCTAATCCTCTGTCCGTTTGCTGTGGCAGACCTGACTACGGCTAACGCCAACATTTTTTACGAACTGGGCGTGCGTCATGCAGCGCGTCCATGGAACACCGTTGCCGTCTTCTACTCAGGCGGTGCACGCCTGCCATTTGATATAGCGGATCTCCGGCCATTGCCCTATAAGCTGACCAGCACAGGCACCCCGGCAGATATAGCAAATGACAAAGCGGCGCTGGTAGAGCGCCTCATTGCAGCCCGTGAGGCGGCAGAGGGCAAGCCATCATCAGACAGTCCGATTCTTCAACTCCTAGATGGATCTCCAAATATAACCTCCGACAAGACGGACGTTTTCCGGGAACAGATTCGGTACTCTCCCGAAATCAAATCACGCCTCGAAGAAGCGCGCGGAAAGGGAGTAGATGCTGTACGCGCCATAGAAAAGGAACTCGGCAACATTAAGGATCAAGAATCAGGGGTTGTCATTGACCTTTTTCTTTCGTACCGAAGCGTAAAGGCATGGAATGATATGATTGCCCTTGTGGATAAGATGTCACATTCACTTGCCGCAACAGTTCTGGTTCAGGAGCAACTCGCGTTGGCTCTGAATCGTGCCGGGCATGGCGAAAAGGCGGAAAAGATTCTCACAGACCTCATTAGTCGCCGTGGGCCGAGTAGCGAGATATACGGGATTCTCGGACGGGTTTACAAGGACCGCTGGGAAGCGGCATTAAAAGGTGGCGACAAGTTTCTGGCGCGGAGATTCCTCGATAAAGCCATTGAAGCCTACCTGCGTGGTTTTGAGGCCGATTGGCGCGACGCACTCCCCGGCATGAATGCTGTTCCCTAATGGAACTCAAAGAGCCGCCCGACCCAAGGCGCGAGGGACTCATCCCCGTCGTCGCCTATGGCGCAGAGCGGCGCATTGCGTCAGGCAAACCGGATTACTGGGACTATGCAACCCAGCTTGAACTGGCAGTCCTGGCCAAAGATGAAAAAGGGGCTATGGATGCACTGGGCGACGCGCTTGCCAATGTACGCGAACCGTGGGAGCCTGAGACCACCGCACGCAACCTCCGTCTCATTCGCGAGGCGCGGGAAAGACGGCAGGAGGTATTTCCATGGGCGAAGGAGATTGAAGAGGAGCTGGAACATAAGGCAAAGGGATAGATTTATCCAAAGGAGTGAAAGATGCCGGCAAAGAATTCTTACCGCGAACAGTTGAAGGGAGATATGAGCAAACTGATTGAAGAGCTTAATCTGTCGGATTTGCAGAAGCATTTTTTGCGCTCTCGCTGGCTGGATCAGGTGTTGTGGATGGATGGCCGAACTAATAGCACTCATAAACGGCATTACTTTTTGCGCCTGACAATGATAATTGGCGGCGTGATTGTTTCTGCGCTGGTGAGTCTAAACCTGAGTGAGGAGGCCGGTTCAGTAATTCGGTGGGCCACGTTTGGCATCAGCCTGCTAGTTGCCATAAGCGCGGCTTCGGAAGGATTTTTGCACTATGGCGATCAGTGGCAGCACTACAGGCGCACCGTGGAGTTGCTGAAAACTGAGGGCTGGCAATTCTTCGAGCAGAACGGCCCTTATGTGGGGAAAAGCCATACTGAAGCCTATCCTATCTTCACCGCCCGTGTAGAAGATATCATACAGCACGACATCGAGGCGTATTTCACCAAGGTGGTGACTGAGAAAGAAGAGAAAGAAAAGGAAGCAAGTACTGAGAACGATGTGAAAAAGAGTTAATGCGGAAGTCGTTCTATGAACTAATCCCGAAAAATAATGATGGTTTTTTCATGCAATTTTTTCCTCTCCGTATTCAGAAGTTCAAAGATTTGATATAATTTTAATCTGGAACTTCCAACCATGCCCTTGTCCAAGTGAAGGAGGAATCATGAAGGATAAACTTCAGGCAGGAATGTTTATAGAGAAGAAGATTCACACAACACCGGAAATGGCAGCTTCACGCTTCCATGAAAGCTCACCGCGTGTGCTTTCAACGCCATCGCTTCTTACTTTCATGCAGACCACCTGCGCAGATGTACTCGCACCATTTCTTGATAGAGGAGAGATGGCGGTAAGTATAAAGATTGAGATGAGCCACCTTGCCTCAACCCCCATAGGAATGACCATAACCATCAGGGCCGAGGTTATAAGGGTGGATGGAAGGAGAATATACTTCAAGGTCGAAGCCTTTGACGAGATGGAGAAAATCG
>JBLMZW010000248.1:0-4684 GCA_050259035.1 Chitinophagales bacterium
ATACCTCGGTTATCGTTGGTAAAATGTTATGCCATTTCCCCATTTTTTTTACTGGCCAATGACTGTTAAAAGCCAGCACCTTTCGGAACTGGCCTAAAATCAGTTATAAAATTAACTCTTACTTATCTATTTATTAAAATCATCTACCATTTTACTAATCTGCTCTGATAGCTTAGGAGCCTCATTGACTGCAACGTCCCATACAATATGATAATCCACCCCCGAATAATTGTGTATCACCACATCAAGCATCCCCGCGACTTTTCGCCATTCAATATCAGAATACTTGCGACGGACGTTGGCGGGTACCTTTTTAGTTGCTTCGCCGATGATGCCAATATTTCGTACCACAGCATCAACGGTCTTTTCATCTTTCATAAACTCATCAAATGAATAGCCTTTAATGTATTGTGCTATTTTGTCGCAGGCGAGCTTTATGTCTTCAAGATATAGAATCAAATCCCGGGACATATACTACCTCCCTGAGAATAATATCTTTTAGACGAGGCTTGATTGAATCAAAAATTACTAAATCAATTTTTCTATGAAGCAGATCTTCCATAAAGATTTTTAATCCAATAAAATTCTGAAATGATTTTTCGCGTAGAACTACAACAAAGTCTATATCACTGGAACTGGACGCCTGTCCTCTGACCACAGAACCAAAAAGGCCAAGACTAACAACCGAGAAGGACTCTATTTCTCGGGTGTATCTGGACAACTCTTCGATTATCCTTTCCTTGGTCGGCGGCAAAATAACCTGACTCACCATTAGCCACTCCTTGTCCCAGTGTTGCCATAATTATAACACTCTGAATTTTCGAAACACGTCATAATATGGTTAAACCCAGGTCGAAAACCTGGGTCGTGGATTTTCATAGTGGAGGCGGAGCGTGGCTTGGCAAATTCACGATTATGAAACGGCAACTCTTGTAATTTTAAACAGCTGGCTTGAGGTTGAGTCCGTTTTCAGGAAACAGCAATTACTCAAGCCGAGCACAACAAATTCTAGCAGATCTTTTAGACATTGAAATGGCTAAGGAAGAGCATCCATCTTTCTTTGCCAATTTAATGTATTTCTGAGCTTAAGCATGGTGACCTGTTGAAGCAAGGTAATTAGAGTGATAAGCCAGTGATCAATGTCTATTTGCGTGATTTATCATCGTCATTTCTTAGAAGAGGTTTTGTTGCTGCTAATTGTAATTTAGGTGAAAATAGCTTTTTCATGGCCGGAGCTAATGCATCTTCCTGCCACATTTGATACAGATATATTAGTATAAATTGAATAATTGCCGGCAAATAAGCTAAAAAGTTTGTTACATTAATCCGTACCCATATCCCCCGGTGACTTAACCAAGGCTGTACTAATAAGACAAACACACCTGACAATAGCGCCTCGGTGACTGTAAACAATATAAATTTCCCGTAGGTGTACTTTAATATCCACATTTCTATTATCAAAAAAGCGAATGCTAAAGGCAAAATTTCGTTTAGGGGATAAATGCTCTCTCTAATAGTCCACCAGGCCCAAGAAACACCCATATCAACAATGATTATATTTGTAATCGCAGTAAACAATGCAGCAGGCATATAACGTTTAATATCTTTTTTGGGTAAAAACATAAGCGAGAACAAGGGTATAATCAATATAGACCATAATATAAATTGATTACTCATAATGAACCTCCGACAGTTTACATTATAATCTTACTCATTTTGTGTATATTATTTTAATCCTATACAAGATCAGAATTTGAGAACAAAATGGAAATAATAAAGGCTTTTCATTGACGGGGGTGTGCAAAGCATCTCCCCCCTCTGCATGGAACAAAGGGACAGGTCCCTTGTCCCTAGGCAGAAAAGGTGGATTAAGCCCCTGTTAAGAAATAGAAAACCCAGACCATATACATGATCCGGGTCGAGGATTTGCATGGTGGAGGCGGGGGGAGTCGAACCCCCGTCCGAAAGAATGACAGAAACAGTATCTCCGAGCGCAGTCTGTGATTTAGATTTCGCCCGCAGGCCGCCCGCAGACAGGCTGCCGTTGCGCTATCCCTGTTAATTTCCCCTTAAGGCCCCCAGAGAGAAAGACCCAAAGGGTACCCTAACTAAATGACGCCCTGCACCAAGCCGTTAGGAAACCTGGCCGGACGAGCGGCTTAAGCCGCTAAAGCGTAATTATCGTTGGCAATTAATGTTTTTGTACCTTTTTAACGAGCTGGCACCAACTCGGCTCGCTGCTCTTTCCACCCTTTCCCCCGTCGAAACCATTACGCCCCCATGAATGGAAGCTGGATGCTGGTTTCAGCATCTAACTTACAGGCTAAGAAAGTGGATTTAATTGTCATGCGGCTAGAAGCCGCGGTCCTTGGCGGCCCGGTCCATTTCCCTTTTGGCGTCTCGGGCTGCGATGTCCTCTCGCTTATCGTGAAGTTTCTTCCCTTTGGCCACAGCCAGCAAAAGTTTGGCGCGGCCGTTCTTAAAATAGACTTTAAGCGGTATCAGGGTATAACCTTTTTGCTGGGTCAAACCATACAGCCGGTTGATCTCTTTCCTGTTAAGCAGGAGTTTCTTTTCCCGCTTGGGCTCGTGGTTAAACCGGTTGCCCTGCTCATAAGGACTGATATGGAAGTTAATCGTCCATACCTCTCCGTTCTTAACTTCAGCATAGGCATCCTGCAGGTTAGCCTTACCGCCCCGCAGTGATTTAACCTCAGTGCCATGCAGTACCAGACCGGTTTCGAAGGTCTCTTCTATATGATATTCAAAGCGGGCTCTTCGGTTTTCTATGGTCACCGGTGCCCTGCCCTTCATAATGGTTCACCCCGCATAAGGTTTCTCTCCAAGTCACAATACATATGACCGGATTCCGGTTTAAAAGGTTCCAAAAATATATCTCACCCTATTGTAGGGATTGACACATTTATCCCCTAATATAGCGACAAATAAACCCTCGCCCGATGGTGTTCCCATCTGCAGCCAGGGCATATTGTCTGCTATGTCCGCTCTCATTATATAATGGTCTCTATCTTTGGTCAAGGTAAGGTGATTACCAGTGAACCATCAATGAGTATAGCCGTAATCTGGTTCAAAGTCCAGTTTGCCTTCGTCGACGTTTACCTTTATAAGCTGCACCCTGACGGGATCACCTATCCGATATATCTTGCGGGTATGTTTGCCGATCAGGATCAACTGGCGGTCATCGAAGTAGTAATAATCGTCGGCTAGGGCCGAAATGTGAACCAGACCCTCTACCAGGTTTTCCAGTTCGACGAAGAAACCGAAAGCGGTGATAGAGGAAATAACTCCATCAAAGATCTCGCCCACATAGTCCTTCATATACTCAGCCATCTTGAGCCGAACCGAATCGCGTTCTGCTTCCTCTGCACCCATCTCTCTCACGGTACATTGTTCGCCGGTTACCGGCATGCTTTTTTCCCAGGCGCTCTTTTTCTTGGCCGCCAGGGAACCCTTCTCCAGTATATAGGAGAGGCCGCGGTGGACAATCAGGTCAGGGTAGCGCCTGATAGGCGAGGTGAAATGCAGATAATATGGTGAAGCAAGCCCGAAGTGCCCTAACGGGGCCGGGGTATAACGGGCATGTTTCATGGAGCGTAGGATCATGGTAGAGATGATCCGTTCCTCGGGCTGGCCTTTGATCTCAGTCAGGACTTTCTGCAATACCCCCGGATTGACTTCCCCCCGGGGAAGCTGCCGGTTAAATAGGGTCAGGAATTTTGATATATTGGTTATGCCGTCTTCATCCGGCTTCTCATGCACCCGGTATAGAGTAGGAATCTCCAACTTATACAGATGCAGAGCCACCACCTCGTTGGCCCGGATCATAAACTCCTCGATCAGTGATTCAGCTACATCCTGGATTCTTTTTTCGATAGCCAGAGGTACTCCCTTCTCATCCAGGATAATCTTGGCCTCCGGGAAGTCGAAGTCTAAGGCCCCCCGCTGGAACCGTTTAGTTCTAATAATCGCTGCCAAATCCCGCATATCACGGAACATATCGACATATTCCTGATAGCGGTCTATCAGCTGCGGGTCTTCTTCTTTGAGGATTTTGTTGACGTCTTTATAGGTCATCCGTTCCTTTACCAGGATGACAGACTTAAATATCTCGTAGCCCTTTGTTTCACCTTCACTATCGAGATCCATTAAGACGCTGACTGCCAGGCGATCTACCCCGGCATTCAAACTGCAGATACCGTTGGAGAGTTCAGGCGGAAGCATCGGCATCACCCGGTCGACCAGATAAACGCTGGTTCCCCGCTCCATTGCTTCTTTGTTGAGGGCTGATTCTTCTTTCACATAATGGGACACATCGGCTATATGCACCCCGAGGCGATAACCGGTTTCGGTTCTGACTAATGATACGGCATCATCCAGGTCTTTAGCATCGTCTCCATCAATGGTTACCATCAAAGCATCTCGAAGGTCACGCCGACCTTCCAGGTCCTCTGGTTTAACTGCCTGGCTGATGGCCTGGGCCTCGTCTATCACATCCTTGGGAAAAAACTCTTTTAACCCGTATTTTTTTATGATACAACGGATATCCACTCCGGGGTCTCCCCTGGCTCCCAGAACCTCCACGATCTTACCCTCCGGGTATTTGTTTTTATCTGGCCAGGCTGTGATATGAGCTAAAACCTTATCTCCATCCCTAAGCTTAATA
>JBLMZW010000249.1:0-26844 GCA_050259035.1 Chitinophagales bacterium
GCTTATCCCTGGCATTGAACTAATAGGTTCCTGTATTCCCTTGCCGTATACCACAAATAAAGGGTAAATCAGGTTTTCGGGGCGAACAATCGTTTCTCTTACCAGGGTTCTGATTCCTTCACTCGATCTTAACCGTCGCATACGTGTAACAGGAAAACCCAAAGCTACTGCACCCCTTCCAGGCCCAGTTCAGAATCTTCGAGGTAGCACGCGGGATCTTCCTGCCAGAGATCGCCGTAAACCTCCCGAGCACGAATCCGGCATCCACCACAAAACGGATTATAAGAACATGAACCGCATCGTCCTTTCAGATGCTTAGGTTTATCCCGCAGCTGAATCAATAACTCATCGTTGCCAGTCCATATTTCGCTAAAAGGTTTTTCTTTCACGTTTCCTAAAGTGTAGTCCTGCCAGAATTGACAGGGATGAACATTGCCTCGAGGATCAACGTTTGCAAACTTGGTCCCCGCTGAGCACCCTCCGTGCATTTCCAAAAGTTTAATTATTTCATCCGCTCTTTCGGGGTTCGTATTCCTTATTCGGTTCAAAAGGTATATCCCATCAGCATGGTTATCCGTGGTCAATATTTCAACCTCGACTCCACGTTGGTGAAGATCAATTGTTTTCTCGGCCACTAGATCGAGAATCTTGCGTTTCTCCTCCCGAGGCGGATCCAATTTAACCATATCTTTTCCCCTGCCTGAGTACACCAGATGATACATGCAAAACCGAGGTATTCTTTCTTGCTCGATTATCTTCAACAAACCAGGAAGGTCGTCCTGGTTCTCGCGATTAACCGTGAATCTGATTCCGGTCTTAACATCCGCTTCTATACATGCTCTTATTCCCCTTAAAGCCTCCTGAAAGGCTCCTTCTTTACAGCGTAAATTGTCATGAGTGGAAGGCAGGCCATCTATACTAATGCCTACGTATTGAAATCCAGCGTCCCTAATTTTACAAGCTGTTTCCAGGTTTATTAATGTTCCATTTGAAGAAATAACCGGTCGCAACCCCTTCTGTGCAGCCAGGCTTCCTAACTCAAAAATGTCGCGACGTAGAAGTGGTTCGCCCCCGGAAAATAGTAAAACCGGGACCCCCATTACAGCTAAATCATCAATAAAGTTAACTGCCTGGTCGTAGGTTAATTCTTCACTATACTTACGGTCTTCCGCTTCAATGTAGCAGTGCCGGCATTTTAAATTACAGCGGTTGGTGGTGTTCCAAACTACCAACGGGCGATCGCTGGCACTGAACTGCAGTAATCTGGCCGGTACATTGCCAGTATTCTGATGTTTTATTACCTCTGATACCGTTGCTGTTCCACACAGCAACTTCGTACAACCAATCATTGTGATTCCTCCCCATCGACTTCACTATTTGTTCACAGCCATTTCCTCGATCAAAGCTTGAACCAAACCATCGATAGTATACTCATCGGCTACGATGTCGACATCCAGCCCCGCTTCTCTGACACTGGCTGCCGTAATCGGTCCAATGCATGCAGTTCTAATCCTTCCTTTAAGACTGTCCACAACCTCCTGCCCCAGCATTCTAACAAAATTCTTGACCGTAGAGCTACTGGTAAAGGTTATCATATCGAATTCGCCTGTTTTGACTGACTGATAGTCCTCATCATCTATGATGTTTTCAGTAGTAGCTTCATAAATTATTAGTTCGTCCACCCGGGCACCCAGTTTCTCAAGACGTACCGGTAATACCTCACGGGCATTTTTGGCCCGGGGAATAAGCACCTTGTCACCTGAACTTAACCTTCCTGTCAGGGCTTCCACTACTGCTTCAGCACGATATTCCGGTGGTACTACATCTACGCGGATACCTTTTTCGGCTAACGCAGCCGCAGTGGCCGGTCCGATGGCACATATTCTTGGTCCTTTTAAATCTCGAATATCGTATCCCTTTTCCCAAACCTGGCGCAGGAATTCATTTACTCCGTTTACGCTGGTAAATATCAACCACGAATATGATGACAATTGATTCAAATTATCTTTTATATTCGGATCATCTATTGGTTTGAGCGCTATGGTCGGGAATTCCAAAACCTGAGCCCCCAGGGTTTCCAATTCCCGGATCAATCGGCTGGACTGAGCCCTGGATCTGGTCACCACTATTCTCATCCCAAAGAGCGGTCGATTATCAAACCATCTTAATTCCTCACGCAGGTTTACAACTACGCCAATCACTATTACTGCAGGTGGCTGAAAGTTTACTTCTTTAACTCGTTCCACAATATCACTGATGTTTCCGGTTAAGACCGCCTGTTGCGGCAGCGTGCCCCAGCGTATCAATGCAACCGGAGTATCTTTACTGCATCCCTCTGCCATTAATCTTTCAGTAATAAACGAAAGGTTCTCCATACCCATCAAAAAAACCAGGGTGCCTCCACTGTTGGCTATACGTTCCCAGGGAATAGATGTTTGGTTTTTTCCGGGTTTTTCATGTCCAGTAATAATTGATAATGTCGATGTATAGTCACGATGGGTTACTGGAATACCTGCATAAGCTGGCGCGCCTATCGCCGACGTAACACCGGGAATAATCTCAAAGTCTATACCGTTTTCCTTGAGAAATTGTGCCTCTTCTCCACCTCTTCCAAAAACGAACGGATCTCCGCCCTTTAACCGGACAACATTGTTTCCCTGCCTTGCCATATCAACCATCACCTGGTTGATTCCCTCCTGCGGCATAGTGTGATGGCTACTTTCTTTCCCTACATAGATAATCTTAGAACCTGGCTTCATGTCTGCCAGAACTCTTTTATTAACCAATCGATCATAAATAAGCACATCTGCGTGCCGAATTGCTTCTTGCCCATTTATAGTTAATAGGCCCGGGTCGCCCGGGCCGCAACCAACCAGAATAACCCTGCCCTCTTTTTTCATATCTGACTCTCCTGATCCCGTATTTCCTTTAATACTTGATCCGCACCCATATCTATTAGTCTTAAAGCCAGGCTTTTACCCAGTTGCTCCGCCTGGCTAATATCACCTTTGATACGATCCCGGTATACCCTTACTCCAGATAAATCGGCAACCAATCCTTCTATTTCTAAAATGCTCCCTGATCTGGCTAAAGCCCCAATAGGAATCTGGCATCCTCCCTCCAGGGTAGCCAAAAAAGAACGCTCGGCATTTACCTCCATCAGAGTAGCTTGATCATTAATTCCTGCCAATAACTTGAGAATAAACTCATCGTTATCTCGACTTTCTATTCCAATAGCCCCTTGCCCCACTGCGGGCAGCAAATCCAATTCCTCAGTAATTGAACCGCCAAAACCCAATCGGTTGACCCCGGCAAACGCCACTATAATACCATCCAGATCTTCTTCCTTCAGTTTTCTCATCCGGGTTTCGATATTTCCCCGAAGGTCCACTACCTCAATATCCGGCCTTACTATTTTTAATTGAGCTCTGCGCCTCAGGCTTGAGGTCCCTATTTTAGCACCCCTGGGCATTGCCTGCAGACTCAAACCTGACCTTGATATCAGAACATCACAGGGGTTGTCCCTTTTTAGAACCGCTGCAATTGTCAGCCCGGGGGGAACAACTGTGGGAACATCCTTCATACTGTGCACAGCAAGGTCAATGTTACCCGCTAGAAGTTCTTTTTCTATTTCTTTCGTAAAAAGACCCTTATCTCCTATCCGGGAAAGGGCCACATCCAACAGTTTGTCCCCTGTTGTTTTTATTACCGTGATTTCATATCGGGCTTCTGGAACCACTTTCCTCAGGCTCTGTACAACCAGGTCAGTCTGCCATAGGGCAAGTCTACTACCCCTTGACCCGACCCTTATTATCCGCATAAGCCTTGTTCTCCTCCGATTCTATATCTAATTCAAAAAGTTTCCTTATTACCTCGGCATACATATGTCCCTCGTTATTGGGAGCAATTTCTTTTAAATTCTCCACCGGAAACTTGAGAAGCTGATTAGTTATTGACTCGGCCATTAATCGAATATTACGTTCCTGACGAGGAGTGATACTTCCTATGCGATTCAGAGTACGTTTAATCTCAGCCTCTTTAATAGCCTCACCCTTGCCTTTTAAAGCCTTAATAACCGGGACAACGTATAGCATAGCCATCCAATTATTAAATTCTTCGATCTCGGCTTCAATAATTTTCTGAGCTTTCCGAGCAGCATTTCGCCGTTCAATCATATTGGAATCAACAACATTTTTCATATCATCTATATCAAAAAGGTGAACCCCTTCAATACTTCCCAGAGCTGGGTCAATGTCACGAGGAACAGCAATATCTATTAGTAGAATAGGCTTTTCTCGGCTTTCGAGGTGCGTTCCTAGATTATCGTATTTTAGAACATAATGATTAGCTGCAGTACAGCTAATAATAATGTCAGCTTGTGAAGTATATTTTGGCAATTCCTCTAGATGTATAGCCTTGCCTTTTATCTTCTCCGCCAGGCAGCAAGCATTATCATAAGACCTGTTAGATACAATTACAGTTGATACCCCGTTGGCGACCAGGTAACTGACGGCCAATTCACTCATTTCTCCGGCACCAACTATCAAAACACTTCGTCCTTGAAGGTCACCGAATACCTGACGGGCAAGTTCTACGGCAGTATAACTAATGGATATGGCATGCTGGTCAAGTCTGGTTTCAGTTCTGACTCTTTTGCCAACATAAATTGCTTTTTGAAAAAGCGCATTCAGGACGGCGTCAGATGCTTTTTGTTCAATAGCGGTTAAATAGGCATCCTTAACCTGTCCCAGAATTTGTGATTCACCAATTACCATGGAATCTAATCCAGATACTACTCGAAATAGATGAAATATAGCATCATAACAATTCGGCATATAGAGGAAAGAGGTAATATCACTATCTTCGGACGCCATCCGTTTAGAGAAAAAATTACGCAAATATGCCTCGCCCGCAGCAACGTCCCTAACCGTAGCGTAAATTTCGGTTCGGTTGCAGGTTGATAAAACCACCACGCCTTCTAGAACAGGCTGGCATTTTAACTCTTCATAAACATCCTCTAAGTTTTTTCCGTTTAGGGCAAGTCTTTCCCGCACTTCGACTGGCGCAGTGTTATGACTTAACCCCGCAACGAGTATATACATTGAAGGATTCTCTCCTTTGCTTCTTGCTTGCGTCCTGATTGCACTAAAGGTAAAAGATCCAAATCGATTATGGCTCCGAAAACCATTCGCCTGTCCTCTTCCCGATTAAACAACTTCTTAACTAGTTCCCTTGAATCTCCTAATAACTCAATGTAATCCTCATACTCAGAGCCAAAAACAGTCTCAAGATTTTCCCGAATCTTTCTGGCCAGGAGTGGGCTATAGCCTTCGGTAGAAACCGAAATCAAAAGATGCCCCCGCCGTAAAGTAGATGGAACAAAAAAACTACAATTCTCCGGGTCATCAACCACATTGACCGGTATATTCATTTTCACCGCTAATTCGTGAATCCGCTCATTAACGTCCTTGTTGTTGGTGGCAGCAAAAACCAAACAAGACCCTAGAATATCGTCATCTTGAAAAACACGTTCAATTAAAACCAATCTTCGTTCTTCCGCTAAACGATACAGGTCCTGGCCTGGACTGGGAGTAATGACTGTGATCTCCGCTCCACAATCCAATAAATTGTGAACTTTGCGCAGGGCTACTTCCCCGCCGCCGATTATCAGACACCGGCGTTCTTTTAGGTCCATTATCACCGGGAACATAACGGTCATTTTCTTCCCCGATATACGATTCTGTAATTGAATTCATCAGAAAGGGTCTGTTGCCAGACCCCTTAGTTATTCCGCTTTGTTACTCTGTTCCAGCGGTGGATTGGTCTTTTCCTCATCCTCGCCGCTGCGAGCCTTCCTGAACTCACCCAATGCTTTTCCTATTGATTTACCTACGCCTGGAAGTTTCCCTGGCCCAAATATAATCAGAATAATAACCAATACTAAACCAAGCTCCCAGGGTCCAAGGTTACCTATTAAACCAAACATCACTGAACCCCCTTTTAATTCAAGTCACGATTCAAATCAACTTTAGTAGAATACCCTTCTTCCTCAGCAATTAGATCCAGATAGACTGTTTCTATTCCGGCTATAAATAAATCCTCTTTTCTTTGCCCTTTACGTTCGTCAAAAGTTTTGAGATACCCTCGACATTTGTCACACACAAAAACCTGGTTGGCATCATCGCCCTCAACTATGAAATAACGAATGGTATTCGGCTCAGAATTGCCGCAGTAAATACAACCTAGGTATTTATACTCCCATTCAGTGAAACAGTGTTCACAAAATAAAAATCTTCGTCCATCCTCAGCTCTCACGCGGGAAAAATTGGCCTTGAAACCACATACCGGACAATCTCCATCATTCCAGGAGAAATTCTCATCGGCCAGCAGTGAATCCTGGTATGGGAGAGCAAAATATCTAAGAAACGGTCTTAAAGCATGGTCTAAAACAAATATTAATAAATCTTCAGCCAGGTCATTTTTCCTGGCCAAATCACTAATAAACTCCTGATCATTTGATATAACCCGTATAGCAAGATCGGTATAATCAAGACCTTCTATAGCACGTGATATCTGGTCCAGTTTATCTTGAGCCAATTTCCGCTGATTCTTGACTATATCAATAAATTCAATAATTGCCCCGTGATATAGTTCTTGATTAAGATCCAAATCCACCAATTCCACCAGCGGCCGGTTTTCTTCGCTTAAAATACTCTTGGCGTCTATCTTATTCTGACTAAGTCTTTTCTTTAACCGGAAAAAGACCTCGTTCTGCCAGGTTTCAACGTTTTTATAAAAATCCACATATCCTTCCGGTAAGGTTACCGGTTTCTTCTCAATCACCAAAAACACTCCCGTCAAAATATCTAGTCTATTAAATAAACTTTTTCTTACCAGAACATTCGTATGCTCCCGAAAACACTTGATGATATTATGACAAAAAGCTACATCCTTGTAAAGGAAAAAGGGGGATCTCTCCCCCTTTTTTCATTGCTATAATTGCTAATTCATGCTATTCCTTTTCTGCCGTTACACTGTCATACCATGCTTTGTGATGATGCTCAGCCCAATCAGCCCGGACAGTTCCCTTGATCATACCCCAGAGGGATTCGCCCGAACCTGGGTGGAAACTACCGAGGTAGCCATGCATACAAACCATCATTGTGGCCATAACCACAAAGATATCATGGGTGGGAAAGGCTAACCTTACTAGTCCTGCTGGGAATATTTGCGGGAACCACATAATATAACCACTGAGTGCAATCATAACGCAGGATCCGGTGGTAATAACGGAATTCATCTTTTCCCCACCATTAAACTTGGTCTGACCGGGAAAATGAACCTTGAATCCCAAAAATTCAAATGGAAATACCATTTGGAATTTGATGTCATTCATCCCAAATCCAAATACATCTTTCCACCATTCCACAAAACCCTTGAAATTGGCAATTAAGCATACTATCGGTATGATCGTATAACCTACTGCCATAATCCTGTGAACCAGGCCTGCACCCCGGTATCCGAAAAATATTGCGCTAAAATCCCAGCGAGAATCCATGAATAGCAACATACCAGTAAACAGTAATAAAAGGAATGTTACGGTGTGTCCCCAGTGTGCAAACCGGGCACTGTAACTGAAACGTTCCACACGTTTTACATTAGGATCATACTTTTGCAGAAATTCCACTGGCTACACCTCCCCTTCATGGTGTTCATCGCCCTGTTTGGCTTTCAGGAACCGAGTGGTGAAGAAACTGACAGCTGATCCAGCCAGGGCCAGGGGTACCAAGAGACCAAACCATGGTTGAATAACATTCTGCCATGCTGGTATAACAGACGATACCTTCGGATTGACCGGCAGGCCATATTTGTCTGGGGTATCTCCCAAAACAAATATATTGTTTAGACCACCCAGTTCATACTCACCATAAATGGTAGCATTGGGCGAACCATTGGCCCGGAGGTATTCAACTCTTTCTCTCGCCTGAGCTAGAAGCTCTTCCCTGTCACCAAATAGCAGAGCACCGGTCGGGCAAGTTTTTGAACATGCTGGTTTAAATACCTTGAAGGCATCTTCGTCCGCCGCCAGATTAGGATCCTTCTGCTTGGCTATACCTTCATTAACTCTTTCGGTACACATGGTACATTTGGTCACCACATCACGTTTCTTGTCATATTTCGGTACACCAAAGGGACAAGCGTAGCTGCAGTATTGACATCCAATACACTTGTCATAATCCTTAACAACTGCGCCCCATTCATTCTTAGAAATCGCTTTCCGAGGACATACGTCCATACAAGCCGGATTTTCGCAGTGCATGCACTGGAATTTCAAAAAACGATATTTAGGCCCGAATACGTCCTCATCCTCGATAAACTTAATTACCGTATAAGTGTGCGCATTGGTTCCTCCATGAGTATCAAAGTTACCTTTGAACTCTTCTATCACCGCCGGGTTTCTATTCCAGTTTTTGCATGCTATCATACATCCCCGGCAAGCAGTACACTTAGTCGCATCATAGAAATTACAATATTTCGCCATACTTATGCCCTCCTTATATCACAAAGACAGGCTTTGTACTCGGGAGTCATAGTGTTGCCGTCACCAATATGAGGAGTAAGTCGATTGACCGGATCACCGGTGGCAAATCCTTTGAACCCGAAAGCCCAAAGGGCACCTACCGTATTAACTTCCTGTCCTTCAACTACCAATGGTTTAATCCTCTTGGTAACCAATGCGTAGGCTTCAATGTCTCCTCTGGTAGTGGAGACTATCACCTTTTTACCATTCTTGATTCCCTTTTCTCTTGCCAGGCCTTCGCCGATTTCAACAATCATATTGGGCACAAGTTCTGCCAGCCAGGGCAGGTTACGGGTTAAAGCTCCAGTTTGCCAGTGTTCTACTGTCCGGTAAGTGGTTAATACATAAGGATAAGTTTCCTTCTTGCCTTTCTTCTTCGGATCCTGCTCCCACACCTTTACTACCGGATTCAGCATCTGACTGGAAAACGGATTCTTATCAACTGGAGTTTCCCATGGTTCGTAATGCTCGGGGAAAGGTCCATCTTTCATGCTGCTAGTGGCAGCAAATAGGCAACCCAAACCTTCCGGCCGCATGATATAAGGATCAGTTCCACCCGGTGCACTGGGGGCCCGGTCTTTGATAAAGTCGGGAACGTCATAACCTTTCCCGCCCCATAAACCGACTTTTCCGGTAGCCGCATCAACCGCTGTAGCATCCCATTTAATGAGAACGCGATCGTCGTCGCCCGGCCACGGAGTGACTCCATCGGGTTGTACTGAACAACGATTGTAAATAATGCGGCGGTTGACTGGCCAACACCACGACCAGTTAGAGTATAGTCCCAGGTTGGTTTTGGATGTGTCCTTATTATCACGCCACATTGGCTTATAGTTCTGAACATTACCGCCGAAATCGGGTTTAAGCTTGGTTGGATCCGTTTCCCAGCAGCCGCAGTAAATCCATACTCCACAGGCAGTTGTTCCATCGTTGGCCAATTTCGCAAATCCGCCGGCAATTGCTTTACCATCGGCTACGGTATAACCGTTCATTTCAAACCCGATCCTGGCCGGTTCGGGTTCTTCCCCTTCTCCGTAGGGACCCCATACCAGATAGTTAATGGCTTCATCCTCTATCCGTTTGCTAGATGCATATAGTTCCTTAAGCTTCTCACCCAATTTGTAGATCATCCACAAATCCGGCTTGGATTCAGCGATAGGGTCTGCACCTTTCCATCTGTACTGAACCCAGCGTCCGGTATTGGCAACTGATCCTTCTTTTTCATAGACCCCGCAGGCCGGCATAAAGAATACTTCGGTCTGAATGTCCTTGGGGGTCAGCTTTGGAACCTTATCGTTCTCTACCGGGCGTTCCCAGGCTTTATAAGTCCAGAATTCAGCTGTTTCATTTAACCATAGGTCCGCCTGTACCATCCATTTAAGCTTGGTCAGGGCTTCTTGCTCCTTATTGGCATTCGGACCGCCTACCACCGGGTTGCCGCCCATGATAAACAATCCCTCAAGTTCACCCTTATACATGGCTTCAAACATCGCCATATGGGAGTAGTTTTTCTTATCATCCCGTTTGGGAATATAAGCATAACCATAGTCGTTGCTCTTCTGGGCTTTGTCTCCCCACCAGGCCTTTAACATACTGATTATCCACTTGGAGGTATTAACCTTAAAGCCAGAATTAGGAATCCCGGCAGCCAATATTGGAAGCAGTTCATCCAATGTGGTAGCAGGTAGCTTGGCCGCCCCTGGAGTAGCCTTCTTAATATATGCGGTAAGATCCTTATAAGCCGGGGCATTGGTTGGAGAATCTATATAACCCGGGAGGTATTGGAATAGTAATGCCATATCACTGGCGCCCTGCACGTTATTCTCACCACGTAGGGCGTTAATTCCTCCACCTGGTCTTCCCATATTGCCGAGAAGCAACTGGGCTACGGAGAATGCACGTACGTTTTGGCTTCCGACTGTATGCTGAGTAGTTCCCATAGCATATAAGATACAAGCGGTCTTATTGGTTGCCCCGCTGGCCGCATAAGCTTCGATAACTTCCATATACTTATCTTTGGGGGTTCCGGTTACCTTGCATACGGTATCTATATCATAACGGGAATAGTGTTTTTTGAGTAATTGGAAAACGCAACGAGGATGCTGTAAAGTCAAGTCCCTGATGGGAAGTTTATCCGTACCATACTGGTAATCCCATAATTTTTGATCATACTTTCGATTCTCAGCATCATAACCGGAGAATAGCCCGTCATTAAAATCGTAACCCTCCGCTACCAGTACCGGTGCATTGGTATAATACTTAACATAATCCTCGTGATAGAGCTTGTTTTCTAAAATATAATTAATAATTCCGCCCATAAACGCAATGTCGGTTCCAGATCTGAGCGGTGCCCAAATATCTGATACCGCCGATGTGCGTGTATATCTGGGGTCAACATGAATAATCTTGGCTCCGCGTTCCTCACGAGCCTTATTCAGCCACTTGAACGTAATCGGGTGATTCTCCGCTGCATTGCTCCCCATTATAAGAGCACAGTCTGTATTCTTCAGATCATTAACACTATTGGTCATGGCTCCACGCCCAAATGAAGGTGACAAGCCTGCCACCGTTGGAGCGTGTCAGATACGGGCCTGAGTTTCCAGATATACTACTCCGAGGGCACGCATTAATTTGACATGAAGATAACATTCTTCGTTGTCCAGACCAGAACCACCCATAGATCCTATGGCTTCGGTCCTGTTTACTATTGCCTCCGCAGTACTCTCTGTGCCATCAGGGTTTTTAGTTGTAACCATCTCCTTGTGGATAAAGGTGCGGTCTCTGGTCTCCTTAACCCTTTTGGCTATCTCAGTAAACATCCAATCCCAAGATTTCTCTTCCCATTTCTCACTACCTGGAGCCCGATATAGGGGTTTTTGTACCCTTTTGGGGTTAACCACCTGTTCTCCAGTAGCTTCGTCATATATCTCTCTCATGTTAAATAGGGCTGCACCTTTCGCGCACGCCCCCCCGCGATTAATCGGGTTGTCAGGATCTCCTTCAACGCTCAAGAGTCTGACAAACTGACCATTTGACTTCCTTTCTGAATAAACCAGGAATCCACAACCAGAAGCACAGTAAGGACAAACCGTAGGTGTCGGAGTCACAGATTTAATTCTGCAATCCTTAATCTCGGCCGCCATACCATTGAGGTCGAACCCTAGGTCTACAACAGTAAAGGTAGCGGCAGTCGCTCCGGTGATTTTAAGGAACTGTCTTCGCGTAACCTTCACACCGAACGTCTCCTTTCTTCAATTTTAATAGGTTATAGGTCTAGGCAGCGGGGAACGCATATCTCAATAAATATTCGACTAATGTCGACGTAAACCTGCAGGTAATAGGGGAATTCCAACATATATAACACTTAGTTATAATTTATATAATAATCTTGATCCGCCCTGCACTAAACCTTGGCTTCTGCCGATTCATCACCTCCATTATCCGCATTGTCCTGGTCTTCTATTTTCTTAGGTCTGGACAATTTACTGACCAGAATGCTAATTTCATACAAGAAATAAACAGGAAGAGCCATTAGTATTTGTGGTATGGGGTTACCTCCCGGGGTTAATATTGCTGACAATACAAATATAATCAATAACGCATATTTTCTATTGCGCGATAACCATTCCGGAGTAATTAATCCTAAACGAGTTAGAAAATAGACTACTACCGGCAATTCAAAAACCACTCCGAAGGGTATGGTAAATGCCAGCACAAAAGATAAATAGTTGTTTATGGTAATAACGGCCTGTAACGAGGGGGCAGTCTGCACAAAGAAAAGCAAAATCAGTTTGAGTAGTCCAAAATATGAAAACGCGACTCCACCTAGAAACAGGATAATAATAATTGGAAACAGTATGACTACCGTTTTTCGTTCCTTGGGATAGAGAGCGGGAGCTATAAACTTCCATACTTGCCACATAACAATAGGAAAAGCAATCACCAATCCAGCAATAAGTGCCACTTTCAACTGGACGAAAAATGGTTCGGTCACATCAGTGTAATTTAGTTTAAGACCTAATGATGTCAACGGTTCCTGTAAAATGGCAAGGATTTGGTTGCTATAAAAAAAACATGCAATTGCTGCTATAACAATAGCAATAATTGAAACCAGCAAGGCCTTTCGCAAATCTTCTAGGTGTTCCATTATCGTTGCTTTATCTTGGGGTGTCATTTCGCTGAACTTAAACAATCCAGCTCCTCCTCCTAATTAGAAGTTTCGCTCACAAATGAATTCAGCTATTCTGGCCATCGACTCGCGAGCCGGGCTCACCGGCAAATTTCCTAACATATTCTGGGCTTTTGTTACATAACGTTGTGCTATTTGGTAGGAGTACTCTATACCACCACTGTTAAGTACAATTTCTACTCCTCGGTCGGCGTATTTCTCTACCATCTCCGCTGACCCCAATATTTGCCCGAGTTCGTTCCTTTCCGCACTACATCTTAATGCATACAAAGCCGGTAAAGTAATGATGCCTTGTCTAATATCGCTCCCCGTAGGTTTACCTAGAACTACCTCATCGGCCACAAAATCCAGAATATCATCAGTTATTTGAAAAGCCATCCCCAGATAGTGCCCATACAACTTAACGGCATTTACCTTGTTTGTATCAGCTCCGGCCAACAGCGCTCCCATCTCGCAACTTAGAGAGATTAATAAAGCTGTTTTGCGTTGAATCCGTTTAAAATAATCTTTAAACGATTGATCAATCTTAAAACAGGTCTCCATTTGCCGAATTTCGCCTTCGCAAATACTTATACTTGCATTGGCCATAGTAGCTACAATATCGCTTCGGTTATAATGTGAAACCATCTCCAAAGATTTCGCTAATACATAATCTCCCGAATATATTGACATCCGATTTCCGAATTTAGCCTTAACCGTCTCTCGTCCTCGCCGGCTTGAGGAGTTATCTATGACATCGTCATGAACCAATGTGGCCATGTGAACTAGTTCCATAGCAACAGCCATTTCAATTAGGCTATCTAAGGATTCAGTAAAAAAACTCCCTGATAAAAGAACAAAGGCAGGCCTCAAACGTTTACCCCCTGCCTTAATCAGGTGTTCTGACGCCTCTTTTAATAGCGGCTGTGAAGTATTTAGACTCCCATAAAGGGCTGCTTCGACTTTTACCAATTCCCCGTTTATCGAGGCCAATAGATCCTGGGAATTCATTACCTAACCTCACTATGTGCTTAATCCTAACTCATTATATAGAATTGGTCAGGCCCCTTCAATATTAAATAGCCCCTCTCCTGGCAACCAATGCTATACAAATGGATATACTATCGCATATCTAATCTTTATTCTATAACCCTATCCTTCGGTGAAGAATACCGTTCATAAGCCTGATTCTCTATGCCAAGAGCATCAAGTATTTTGCCTACCATAAAATTAACCAAGTCGTTAACATTTTTCTTACGACTATAAAATGCAGGCATGGCTGGAACTATTCTGGCACCGGCTTCATCCACTGCCAACATATTTCTCAGGTGGATCCTGTTGAGAGGAGTTTCGCGAGGGACCAGTATTAATCGTCGTCCTTCCTTCAAGGTAACATCAGCGGATCTCTCAACCAGGTTCTTTGAGTTGCCATTGGCGATTCCGGCTAATGTAGACATACTACAAGGGACTACAACCATTCCATCGTGTAAGAATGACCCACTGGCAATAACTGATCCAATTTTACCATTCTCATAGCAGTATAAGCTGCCTATGTCTAGATGGTTTTTCATGTCCTCCGTACTGTCAATAATCCAGTCCATTTCGTCTCGAATAACCAGTTTAGCAGGATCACTTATAATCAGGTGAACCTCATGTCCATTGACTATTAGCCAATTAACCAGTTCAATCCCGTAGACCACACCGCTTGCTCCAGTTATAGCTATAACGAGTTTAGCCACAATTCTGACCTCCTACTTTTGCGCTTAAAAAAATTACATATAAATATCGCCCAAGGTCAAAATGAACATTACTAGACTAACATACCGGTTTACTTTGAAGGCGGCAAAATTAACCCGCAATAAATCATCATCCCTAACCAGAGTATGTTCGTAAATAAGAATAATGGCCGCAGCAAAAACACCAGTATAATAAAGCCAACCCATTCCTATCACGATTCCTGCAAGGGAGAAAAACAAAATGGTCAAGATATGGAAATATCGTGCGAAGTTTAGGGCTCCTTTAGCCCCAAAACGAGCTGGTATTGAATATAATCCTTCAGTTCTATCAAACTCAATGTCCTGGCAAGAATACATGGTATCAAAACCAGCAATCCAAAATGCTACCGCTAGTGTCAATAAAATTGGTTGCCAATCGAATCTTCCAGTAATAGCTATCCAACTTCCGACCGGACCTATGCCTATAGCCAGTCCGAGTAAAACATGACACCACCAGGTAAACCTTTTGGTATATGAATACCCCCACAATGCTAATATGGCTAATGGGGCCAATTTCAAACACAATATATTAAGTTTCCAGGCCGAAAACAAAAGTATTGCTACTGATACTACAGTTATTAACCATACTGTAACCAGCGAATATGCCTTCCGGGGAAGATACCAGGCTGAGGTGCGCGGATTTCTACTGTCAATTTTGACATCTATTGCCCGATTCATACATAAAGCGGCTGTTCTAGCCGCTACCATAGCTACTGTTATCCAAATCAACTTACCCCATCCCGGAAAACCATGAGTAGCCATAAATGCCCCTAGATAAGCAAAAGGCAACCCAAATACTGTATGCTGAAAATCAATCAGATCCAGGAATCCGACTATCCTCTTCAAATCCATACTCCAACCACTTCCTTGATACCAGGTCTCTAGTCTGTTGGTCCATTTCTATATCCTTCGGCCATTCCCGTAAATGTCCTTCTGATTTCCATTTAATAGTCGCATCTATACCCAACTTGGCACCGTAAAGAGGAAGCGGAGCCGAATGATCCAAGACATCCAATGGTCCTTCATTTACTACTAGATCCCGTTTAGGATCGACGTTATTAAAAACCTTCCACATAACTTCAGATACATTCTGCACATCTACTTGTTCATCGACCACAACTATAAATTTGGCGAACATCATTTGACCGGTTCCCCACATGGCATTCATAACTTTTCTGGCATGCCCGGGAAAGCCTTTTTTAATGGAAACGAGAACACAGTTATGAAAAACCCCTTCCAGAGGGAGGTTAATATCCCTGACCTCCGGCAGAATCTGCTTTAAAACCGGCAGGAAAACCCTTTCGGTTACTTTGGCCAGGTAACAGTCCTCCATAGGTGGCTTACCCACTATTGTTGCTGGGTAGACCGCATTACGCCTATGGGTGATAGCTGTCAAATGAAATACCGGGAATTCATCGGCTAAAGAATAATATCCTGTGTGATCTCCAAATGGTCCTTCAACTCTAGTCTCGCCAGGGTTAACGTAACCTTCGAGGATGAACTCAGCATTTGCGGGCACATCCAGATCGACGGTCTTACACCGAACCAATTCAACCGCTTGTTTTCTTAAAAACCCGGCCAGAAGCATTTCGTCGATTGCTGGTGGCATTGGAGCAGTTGCGCTGTAAATGACTGCCGGGTCACATCCTAGAGCAACCGCTACCGGGGTTGGTATACCTTTTTCGCAATTTTTCCTATAGTTGCTGGCTCCATCATGGTGTATATGCCAGTGCATTCCTGTGGTCTTACTGTCATAAACCTGCATACGATACATTCCTGTGTTTCTCTTACCGGAGTCAGGGTCCTTGGTAATAACCAACGGAAGGGTAATGAATCTTCCTCCATCCTCAGGCCAACATTTTAGTATGGGAAGAATATCCAGGCTTGGATTATCCTTTATTACTATCTCCTGACAAGGCCCACTCTTAACTGTTTTGGGTGTATATCCAGCCAATTGGGCCAATTTAGGTAATACCTTCATTTTCTCCATAAGTGAAGAGGGCATTTCAGCCATTTCAATCAGGTCCAGCACGTCACGGGCTACCTCGTCGAGGAATTGGGCCTCTAAAGCCACAGCCATACGTTTGTTGCTTCCGAATGCATTAATTAATACCGGGAAACGTGACCCTTTAACGTTTTCAAAAAGTAAAGCAGGCCCGTAGGCCTTGCTAATCCGATCTGTAATCTCAGTTATTTCTAATTCGGGATCAACTTCGACCGAAATTCTCTTTAGCTGACCCATTTTATCTAGCGTTTCTATAAAATGTTGTAAATCCCGATATGCCATAAAAACCGCCTCCTATATTACCGCCCGTGGAATTTCTAGACCGTCGTGTAGTTCATCAATCATTCGGTGGAGGCCACATTTATCATAATTACTGCGACGTTGATTAGCCAGGAGAGCTTCTGCCTTTTCCAAATAGGGAAGACTTTTAGCCGACATTCCCCTATCCTGTAAAGTAATAACCATTCCAAGACTATATCCAATATCCTCGTAGAGTTTCAATTCCCGTCCGCTGCATCCACCGATAATCGAAGCAGTTAGAAATAAGGTTTTATAATATAAAGCTTTTTCAAGTCCTATCGTATCTAAGTCATCGGCTCCTGTTTTTCTACTGATAACATGCCCTTCGTTCGCATGAGCAATGAGAGAAGTCATATAGGGGAGAAGCTCAAATTCATCCATCTTAAGCAGTAATTGTATTGCCTTGCCAAAAATCAAGTCGCCCAGAAGAATTGAAAACTGAAGTGTCTGGTTACAGGATTGTCCTTCCTGATCGTCTAAGACTTTCCCATGAATGTGGTCTGAAAAGTACAGTAAGCTGAAAATTGTGGACAGATATAATTCATGTATCCTCTGATTGCCAAAATACCGGTTGATTAAAAGGGCAAGCCAGGGTAAGGTCACCCAGTGCACATCCTGGCTGGCTGTTCTGGCATGCTCGTCCAAATCCTTGGTCCACGGTTTCAGGTTTTCTGATAGAAAATCATATACCTCTTTAATTTCAGTTACTTCCGGCGCTAAGCTTAAAATCATAATTCATCCCTTCTGCAAGGTCGTTTAAGAATAAAGCATCTAATTAAATGATATATTCTCCTCAAGCACCTATTAGATTTTAAAACATAAATCAACTATTTGAAAGCTAAATCCAATTATCAACAAAAGACTCCAAGAAACACTGAAGGCCTTGCCTATCCCTTCACGATAAACAAGGTCTTCAAATCATTTTAAACTTACATCGGCCTACTAAAATAGTATCCCCCCTAAATGCTCATCACCTTCGGTTTCACATCTTCAATTAACCCGCGTTTAACTTCAGTGGCATTCATTTGCGAAGCCTCAAACCTATCTACCAGATAGTTGCATGCATCCCACGGGTTAACCCTGTCACCACAGGTAAACACGTCAACAGCCGCGTAACCCAGTTCAGGCCAGGTGTGAATCGCCAGATGGGATTCAGATATTACTACAACACCACTAACACCCTGCGGACTAAACTTGTGAAATACGAACTCTCTGACTTCGGCACCAGCCTCTAAAGCCGCATTTATCATGATTTCCTCAACTAATTCGACATTGTTAAGAATATCAAAACTACATCCGTAGATTTCGGCCAGGATTTGACGCCCTAAAGACTGCACCCGTCCCAACCTCCTTTCATCAACTACATAATGAAAGGGTTGAGCCCTATACGTATCGGATAGATTGTCAACCCTTTATCGACCTCCTTCAAAAATCAATCAAAAAATATTTTAGCACATTGCTGCTTCATGTCAAACAAAAATAGTACTTTTTAATAACGAACTACTCGCACTTTAGCGCCAGATCACTTCTCTAAAGTGGCCCGTTTCAAACAAGACTGTATTAAATTGCATATTGCTAAAAATCTGTATTCTTCAGCCGTTAAGAGTCTTTCTGAATATATAATATGCACGTGGGTTCCAACCGGGGCTGGTATAACTTATGGTAAATCCATTGCGGCTTAATCACTTACATACTTCAATTCTAGTTCTTTGAGCGCATCACATGCTTCTCTGTTCCTAGATAAGAGCCAAAAGACAAAATAGGCGCACATAATTGGTTCCCTTGGTGCGCGCCTAGCAGTACCTCATTCCTCTGTCGTTGCATGGCAACGGATATACATTTCTGAAAATAACAAGATCCCGTACCAGACTAGTCCAGTACGGGCAAAAACGTCTTATTCTAAAGTCTCAGTTACCAGAGAGAGACCTTTTAGGAACTGTTCTTCCGAGTCGTGCAAGTTCTTCCTTAGTTCCTGATTAAAAAGTGCTCCGGCACCCAGAACTCTTAAGCCTAATTCACGGCCCTTTTCAGTTAGGAATACTCTAATTGCCCTCCGGTCCTGACTGTCAAGCCTGCGTTCAACGAGCCCCTCGTTTTCTAACTTGTCGACCAGAACCGTCATAGAAGAACTGTCTATCTGTGCCCGGTTGCCAACCTCTTTTAAAGTTTGCCCGTCTTCTTCCATAAGGCAGCACAACACAAAAGATTGAGGAACACTAACGCCATACTCCTCAAGGTGTGTGGATAGGTACTTATCTATCTTCTTCATAGCCGCTCTCATTCTAAAACAAACAAACATTGTAAAGTCTTCCATATCTTTTTCCTTTCAATTATCTTTATTCTAAATTTACTGCAAAATAAATTTTACTCTCCCGGTATTTCTCTTGTCAACCCGATCAATAGTATAAATACTTGTTGTTATTATTTAACTGGCATCAGTGCCGAAATAAAATTTCCTAGCTAATAATTTACGAACAACATTGATGCTCTGGTTTATGAATAAAACTATTCAATTACCATGGCTTTTTATATAATCGATTTGTATAGTACGAAGCGTACGTTATGATTCCTCTTAGATATAACCATAAATAATCAGGAGTACATATGAATCGAATAAAGGAATTTGACTACATACGAGTTTTTGCTGCTTTTTCTGTCATCATACTTCATGTAACATCAAGCTATATACAATTTTCCGCAACGGCCTATCTTCTTAACCAGATAGTTCGATACTCCGTACCGATGTTTATCATTTTGTCCGGGTACCTGCTCTATCAGGTTGATTCCACAGGACCTGTTTTATTATATACCGAATTCCTGAGAAAACGTCTAAGCAAGGTTTTTGGGCCATATATCATATGGACAACTGTATATTTCATATTTACTCTTGTGGTCAATACCCCCCAAAACGAGGATTTTACGATTTACCTTGTCTTATGCGAGTGGCTTCACCACATTGCCTGGGGTACAGGTTATGTACATCTTTATTTTTTAATAATTATCATCCAATTCTATTTACTTTATCCCTTCTTGCGCAACTGGGTGGAAAAACAGCCTAACGCAGCACTATTCATTTCGCTGTTCATTACTGTAGCATCACAAACCTTGCTTTATCTGCAGCAATTACAGTTGCTGACGTTGCCTGCAACCGGCGATAACCCGTTGTATAGCCGCCTTTTTACAGTATGGATTTTCTATTTTGTCTTCGGTATATATTTATCCCGAAGAAAGACTGAAGTAAAGGATCAAAGAACGCGTCAATTGTTTTTGGCCCTTTTTTGGTTTGTGAGCTTGGTATTTCTTTTGGCAGATAATCGAATTACCGGTGCTTTTCCTACTTCTATGAAGCCTACGATCGTTTTATACACCGTTACCAGTTATTTTTTCTTTTATTACCTGGCTGGCTTGGCAACCCAGAATAATCAGAATATAGACCGGGGGCTAACCTGGTTTTCTCGCCAATCCTTTCTAATTTACCTGTCTCATCCTCTTTTTATGGGACTTGCAGTCCGACTCGTTCCCTTTTTGGGCTTACCGCGAATTTGGTACGGCAGTATCGGAATGTTTGCGCTACTGTTAGTGGTATCAGTTTCGGCAACAGTCTTTTCCTATATTATTAGTCTTACTCCTATAGCCTCCCTGGTTGGTGGTATGCCTCGTAAGGATAAACATAGTCATAGAATGTTGCATAGTGGATAGAAGTTCGGTAAAATATGAGCAAATTGCATATTCCAATGCTATGAAGAAGAATAGTAAGTGCGCGAAACATGAAAGAGAGCGGTACATGGTGGAAAGCCGTATGGGAAACGCAGTGAATGGACTTCGGAGCAGCCCGCTGAAATGTGTTTTAGCATTAACGCAGAGTAGCCCGGGACGGTTGAACCGTTAAATTCATCATGCTTGGTAAGAGTGGATCTGTTATTGATCAACTAGGGTGGCACCGCGGAAGAAATTCTCTCGTCCCTTGACCGGATGGGAGATTTATTTTTTGAAAGGAGTCTTGATATGAATAAAAAGGTGATTCTGACTGGTGATCGTCCCACCGGTAAACTTCATCTCGGTCATTACCTTGGCAGTCTAGCCAACCGGGTTAAACTCCAACACGAATATGATACCTATATAATAATTGCTGATGTCCAGGCACTAACCACCAATTTTGACCGTCCCGAAAACCTAAAGGAGGATATATTTAACATAACCCTGGACTACCTGGCAGCAGGGCTTGATCCAAATGTCGCAACGATATTTATTCAATCCTGGGTACCGGCTATACACGAATTGGCTATGTACTTAGGGCTTATTGTTCCAGTAAACGTCCTGCGTCATAACCCAACAATTAAGACTGAGGCGGCTCAACATGGATTCAAGGACTTGCCTTATGGTTTCCTTGGTTATCCAGTAAGCCAGACTTCCGACATATGTTCTTTTAAAGCTCATCTAGTACCAGTGGGTGAAGATCAACTGCCTCATATCGAACTTACCAGGAAAATAGTTAGAAAATTTAATGCCATGTTCGCTCCCGTCCTGGTTGAGCCGGAAGCCCTAATAAGTGATGTTCCAAGACTGGCCGGCTTAGACGGTAAAACGAAAATGAGTAAGAGTTTGGGTAATGCCATCTATCTAGCGGACTCTCCACAAGAGGTCGAGGCCAAGGTCAAAAACGCAATAACTGATCCGGCTCGCATTCGGTCAACTGACCCCGGACATCCAGATATCTGTTCGGTCTATGCCTACCATTCCGTTTTTTCTGGAACGGAAATTGATAGTATCTGCTCTGACTGCCAAAATGGCAAAATTGGCTGCGTCGCCTGCAAGAAAAACCTTACCCGTAATATCAATCAACTGCTTGATCCTATGAGGGAACGGCGTTCCGAATTTGATAACAACCCGGATATCATATGGGACATTTTAAAAACTGGAACTGACAAAGCAATTAGAACAACTAACCAAACCTTGAATGACGTTAAAGAAGCCATGAAAATCGATTACTTTTAGTCTGGTAACTTTTATAGGTGCTTGATTTGAAATCCACGTTCTGTTAGTTTTTATCCATCAAGACAATATATTTTTAAGGGGTATAGTAGTGAAATATATTATTGTATTGGCTGACGGTATGGCCGATTATCCCATTCCGGAATTGAATAATCGTACGCCTTTAATGTACGCCAGCACTCCCAACATGGATCACATGGCATTTTCTGCGGAACTCGGACTGGTAAAGACGGTACCAGAAGGATTCCCTCCCGGAAGCGATGTGGCGAATCTATCGGTCATGGGCTATGATCCTAGAGAATATTACACCGGGCGTTCCCCGCTGGAAGCACTCAGTATGGGAATAGACCTGAAACCCGAAGATGTAGCTTTTCGGTGTAATCTTGTAACCTTGGATGATAATCCGGATTACGCCAAAAAAGTCATGATGGATTACAGTTCTGACGAAATTACTACCGGAGAATCTGGTCTTTTGATAGGAGAAGTTTCATCTCGTTTAAGTTCCCCTGAATTAAGATTCTATCCCGGCATCAGTTATCGGCATTTAATGGTATGGACTGGAGGATCATCTAATATAGATCTTACCCCTCCACATGATATATCTGACCGGGTAATTGGTAAGTATTTGCCCCGGGGAGAAGGTTCCCAAACCTTGTTGAAACTAATGGAGGCGAGCAATACCTTCTTAAAAGATCACCCGGTGAATCAAGACAGGATTCGTAAAAACTTGCGGCCTGCGACCAGTCTCTGGTTTTGGGGTCAGGGACGTAAGCCCGCAATAACTTCATTTGAGAATAAGTACGGTCTAAAAGGATCGGTAATTTCAGCTGTTGATCTTACTCGTGGTCTAGGAATCGCAGCAGGTCTAAAGCCAGTTATTGTACCTGGTGCTACCGGAAATATATCCACTAACTTCTATGGCAAGGCTACAGCCGCGCTGGAAGAATTGAAACAAGGACAGGATTTTGTATATATTCATATAGAGGCACCTGACGAAGCTGGTCATCGAGGAGAACTGGACACCAAAATCAAGGCCATTGAGGAGATTGATGAAAAGGTTGTTGGCGTTCTTCTGCAAGGTCTCCATTTTTGCGAAAATTATCGCATTATGATTCTGCCTGATCATCCAACCCCTTTAAGCACCAGAACGCACGCATCTGACGAAGTTCCGTTCCTAATATATGAGAAGGGCAGTTCACGAACCGATGGCCCGGAAACCTTTAGTGAAGAAACCGCCCGCTGCTCGGGTCAAATCATCCAGCAAGGATTTCGTTTAATGGATCATTTCTTGCGAAAATAAATGAATTCGATGGGGTTTTATTTATATCTATCGGCGGCAATATACTCCATTTTCCATTTCGATTACCTCTTTTAACCTTAGTAATCGACGAAGATGATTGCGAATAGTCATCTTTTCCCAAAAAACATCGTACATATTATTCGCTTGTGGAAAAACCAATCCATATTTACTTAATTGATCAAGGTTTTTGGGTTCTTTAAGCAACTCCATAATGGCGTCATCCCGGTTAATCACGACCTGAATATAACGGTTCAGGCCTTCTACTATTCCTTCTTTGATAACGCGCCGGTGAGACGGTACCAGTACTCTAGGATTTAGATTCTTAATACGCTGCACCGACTCCATAAGCTCCCCAACATCTCCGCTATTACTGCTATACCAAGGTCCAGAAGCCACCAAGTCTATGTCCCCGGAAAAAAGTATTTCTTCTTCCGGAAAGTAAAATCCATAATGACCCTTGGTATGTCCTGGTAAATGGATGGCAGTAATTCGCCTCCGACCGAGTTTAATCTCTTTTCCATCATAAAAAGTACCTTCCAGTTTAATCTCTCTAAACCCTGGTCGGGTGGGTACATCATCAGGGAGTGGGACCGCATCACCATAATTTATTCGATCAATTCCCATGATTTCTTCCCAGAGATCATAGCCATGGTATTCAATATAGGTTTGGGAACTGCTATAAGTATGCTTTTCCTCATGGCCAGCCCACATTTCTGCACTAGGAAATAGCACATTACTGTGAACATGATCGAAGTGAAAATGGCTCATCAATCCCAATTTCACCTTATCTCTTGGAACATCCAAAAAAGCATCTCTGCCCGCACCAAAATCGATTACTGCCGATCTTTCATCTTCGATGTAAATACAATTGGAATAAGGATATTTAGGCGGAACATTCGGTTTAACCACCCATATCCCTGGTGCTATACTCTCCAGCAATCCCTATCCCCCCAAATAGTGTAAACCCCTCTAGTCTTATAGCAATTATTTAAACGAACTAGTCGTCGTTCTCATCTTTCCATACGGAAAATTTTAATCGAAGAACCATACAGTTGTCCTTAAAATCTTTAAATGATACTTTGGTCAATTGAGAATTGTCTGGAACGTCCACCTGCTGGCGTATCCAATTCAATAACTTATCTGGTATGGATGCGGTTAGTATTAGTGGGTTGTTTGGCATAGACCCACCTTCAAGTTGGTACAAAGCTTCTAGAAGATCTAATCTAATTCCCAGTTTGAGAGAAGTATTGGCAAAGGAACTATCTTCTTCTTCCTCCCGATAGAAATCAAAGATTTTTATTTTCACACCTTTATAGGCATCTAACAGATCGGCATAAGTACGACTGTTGCTTTTTATATCAGAAATACTTTCACAGGAGGAACAACGCATCGAAATGGAACTTAGATTTTCTTCTCCACACACCGGACAGATTAACAAGGCTGGTTGTCTTAAAACCGGATCTTTCATATCCTTAATCAATCTTTGCAGTTTATCAATGGCCTCACTGGCCAGTATCTCAGCTCTCGGATTACCAATAGCCCAAAAGAACCTTAGCCTCTTTACCAGGTCCTCAATCTCCCTCATTAGTCCGACCCCTTTCCATTGAAACAATGATAATAAAAATAGCTTTTGGTGATTAATGTTTTATTAACCTATTCGTCATGCCCTTGGCTTTTCCTCTAGGGTCGAAAGGCAATAAGCTGAGAAATCTCTAAATAGCGTAAAGGAGATGGAAAGACCAATAAACAGGTTGTCAAAATTGTCGGAGTTCTATGTTCTCTAACCAGCACCTCATGAACTTTGTTTTATACACTGGTTATAGGTTCATCTGAGTTCACCGCGTCTACTAGATATCGGGCACACGTTTTACCCAAAAACTCCTCCCTACCATCATCATATTGCATTTTAACCATAGTCCTTCCTGACCGGCTACATATTCCACACTTTACCGAATCCCCAAGTCGGATAGCAAACGGATCCAGACTGGCTCTTCCGCTTCTGATATCATTGGCCTTGTTTCTGATAATTTCTTTTCTCTTGCTCGAAGTCTTTTTCTTTGGTTCCATTAATTTATCGGCTCCCTTCAGTTTTATTTATTATCCCAATATATTCAGCCGATAATTCCTTCACTTCTTAAATAGCCGATCACTGGTTTCTTGATTTTTAACGTTGGTATTTCAGTTATCGTTATGCTTGAAACACAAACGGGTGCATGCTATAATAATCCCTGTCACATAGAATCGGGGCGTAGCTCAGCTTGGATAGAGCGCTTGCTTGGGGTGCAAGAGGCCGTGCGTTCAAATCGCATCGCTCCGACCATGAAGATTACCTATACAATGGGTTTAAATAGGATCAGAAGAAGCATAAAAATGCAAATTGGCGGCAAGGTTGGAGCGAGGATCTGACCGTATAATGACAGTAATTATTATTCTAGAATTTTTTCCATGCAAGGATTCAGAAGGAATCTTGCAAATCAGCAAGGGGTTTTGGCCTTTTTTTTCAAACAAAATGCAACACAAAATACCCTTATGGTAGTATCTACCATAAGGGTATTTTTTAAGGCCAATTTACTGTCAATTATTCTATTACTCAAATGGGTTATAGATTACTTTAAATATTTCTTGTAGAAGTCGCTTATCTTGGCCGCAGCTTCTATTCTTTTATGGTCCAATCCATGGCTGTAAATGTTCATGAGGGTTTCTACAGTGGAATGACCGAGGTTATTCTGGGCGGTTTTCATATCAATGTCCATTTCGAGTAACATGTACGTACTGTGCGTGTGTCGCAAATCGTGAAACGTGGTATGTTCTATGCCGGCTTGCTTAATAAGAGTTTGGAAGTGTTTTGTTACTCCCCTTGGATCTCTAGGATATCCATCTTGTCGAGCGAATACAAAATCTTTGTTTGTCATAGGTCGATTTAACGCGATTTCCTGCACTATTAGTTGTTTTTTTAATTCTTCTTCCAGTAATTCCGGCATTGGTATTGTCCTAATTGAACTTTCGGTTTTAGGTGACTGTAGTTTTAGCCCTTCAGACGTTCTAACTAAGCTCTTAGTTATGTAGATGAGCTTTTTGTTAAAGTCCAAATCTTCCTTATATAGTCCCAGCAACTCTCCTCTTCTTAAGCCTGTCATAATCTCAGTGATAAAAAGTATTCTATCCTTACTGGTTTTGATCTTTGCCATTAACTTCTCGAAATCTTCTAATTCCAATGCTTTCCCTTTTCTAGATTTTAATTTCGGTTGGATAACAGCCTCTACGGGATTATATCGTATTTTTCTTTCTGCAACGGCCTGTTTAAATGCTTGGTTTAGAATTTGTATCAGATATCTGACTGACCTACTTGCTAACCCACTCGTATTCATTTTGTCATTTATAAATACTTGAATATGACCCGTAGTAATTTTATTTAATAGATATCCTCCCAGTTCGGGGATAATGTGCTTTTTGGCCATTAATCTGTATGAGTCCCAAGTAGTATTTTTATAAGCGTTTTTACTGTTTTCTAACCAAATATTGAGCCATTCCTCTAATGTAAAAGTACATTCAAAATATTCCCCTGCCTCAAAAAGTATTACAAAGTTGCGTAGCTTTTCTTCAAGCTTTTTTCGATCCTTATCATAAAAAGTTTTCTTTTTTGGCTTTCCTGTTTTTGGGTCGGTACCCATTCGAACCTGCGCCGCCCATGTTCCATCAGGTCTTTGATAAATAGAACCGGTT
>JBLMZW010000250.1:0-5408 GCA_050259035.1 Chitinophagales bacterium
CGCGGTAGATAATGCTTTCAAATCCGCCGTTTCCAGTCCTAATTTATCAATCGTGATTGCCGACTACCGCTAAGCTAGAAACGAAAGCAAAAGAAACGCGAGGGTTATCCCCCGCGTTAAACATCTCTTGTATATTTAGATTAACCTTCCTTTTACATACCATCTAGTGCTTTAGGAGCTTCCCAATCAGGTTCGGCCTTCCCTTTCATTGGAATTAATCCCACACTCTTGGCGTAAAAAAGGTAAACCGCAATAATAACCATGGAAGTTGCCAATTCCATAGCTATATATGAAATGGTTTGACTGGTAATTAAAGCCCCAATATTGGGTAACAGCATAATCAACACAAGGTTTAGCATACCGAATATAAAGTTGATCATATAACCGAAGACTATTAGTATCAATGATATAAAGAATATCGCCCAACCCTTACCGCGGGTGAGTTCGAAGCTTCTGGATATAGCCTTAAAAGCCGAAGTATCTTCCATGACATAGATTGGCAAAGCGAGCGAGAACTTGACCAGGAGAATTAATCCCGGAATGATTAATAGTATGGATCCTACAGAACAGGCTATTCCCATAATAATTCCAATTCCTATAATGCCCGGCAGCTTGCGGAAGGCCCTGCCCATTAATTCACCCACCTTAAATTCTTTAAACTTATAGGCATCATCCGTTACAAGCACCTTTGCTATGGGATCGACCAGACCGATTAGACCTAAAACCAGGAAGCCCAAGCAAAACCTCCACATTTTCTGTGGGGGGAAAAGTGGTATTTTCTGTGGTTGGTTATATTCACCCATTGCATTCGGGTCACCGAGGCTTTTAAAAACACTTCCCATTTGAGCCTGATTGGAAAGATAATCAGGGCCAAATGTCGCAACTTGCAGGCCATACATCACTGCTAAGAACGGCAACATAATTAACAAAACAACTACCGTATAACGTCCTATGTTTTTAAAGAACACTGAAAAAGTTTCTGACAGGACTTCCTCAAACATTATCATCCCTCCGATATTAAATTGACGGTTAATTGAGTGATATTCGCGTTTTAATAGATATTTGACACATTCCTTAATTTTCCTGCCACATTTTTATATGTTAATGCATTAGTTTATATAATTGGTCATTTTTTTATATTACAGGCAGAATATAGCAGGAATAGGGGTGGGCTTTGTCCAATATGTTGTCATATATTGAAGGTCACATTTATCGTATGATCGGTTTACTTTAAAATCCTTTACGGTGATAGGGAGGATGCCTGAATATGGTTAAACCTGGGAGCCAATGGGTCATAGCAATAATCATAATGTTGTTAACCGGATGGATTGTATTCTATTCCCCGAATGCAATGGCGGAAGATATTGACTGGGAGTTCCTGATTCAACAGACTAAACCCGGTATTATTTGTGTGCTCTCGGATGAAGAGGGGGGCTCATCTATCGGTACCGGGTTCTTAATTAGTCCGGAAGGCTATGCTTTAACCAATGCCCATGTAGTCAGCGATAATAAACAGGTTGGGATCAAACTTGCCAATGGTGAAACTTTTACCGCTGATGTAATGGCATCTAATCAAAATGAAGACCTGGCTTTATTAAAGCTGCCAGTCAAGAACCTTCCCACCCTTAGACTGGGAAGCGGAAAAGTCACCGAAGGCGAACAGGTTATGGCGATAGGCGCACCGTATGGGTTGGATTATACGGTTACCCGGGGAATCGTAAGTACGGTGAATCGAGAGCTATATGGCAAACGGGTGATTCAGACTGATGCCGCCTTAAATCCTGGAAATAGTGGGGGGCCACTTATTAACGCAAATGGAGAAGTTATAGGAATCAATACCGCGATCGTCTATAGTTCTAATGGACTCGGTTTTGCTATTCCGGTTCAGAGGATTAATTCATTCCTTACCAAAGAACATATAGCCGCTGATGTTAACTTGGAAAACGGTCGGGCAGTTCAAGGAGTCAAACCTTTAACCAAAACCCATGTAAAATTAGGCGACCAAAATCCGTCCAGTAAAAAGGATGCTCAGGACGTGGATTGGAAACTAATAGCCTGGAGTATAGCCGGAGTCCTGGTTATAGGAATTGGAATCGTTATATGGACAATAATCCGGGGACGAAAAAACGCCGCCGAACTGGGTAACGATTTGAATGATATCGATATTGAACTTAAATAAATCGAACTGGAATTGAGGAGGTTTGCAGATGTCAAAGATTAGCCTGATTATTGTTGATGTTACGGGCAATAAGGAGCAACAAGCAATGATACCGGATGATGCACCCATTGGCCGGGTTATTGCCAAACTGGTTCCCATGATGAACCTCCCTGCAACTGGACCTGATGGTCAGCTAATCAGTTATAAGTTCATTCATAAGGCGACTGGAAGGCAGTTGCATGAAGATCAGACCCTGGCGGAAGCTAGTATTCAGGACGGCGATCTACTGCGCCTGCAGCCCGAAATAACCGCAGGATAAGTGTCTTTATGGAAAAGCCGGAATTGATTGAAACATTACATAGAACTGGGGAACGGAGGCCTTATCCGGCTCCGCTGGTAATTGAGGATATTCCGGATGACCGGTATAGCCGTTTGCGTCTTATTCCCTGGTGGGACCAGGATATACTGCGTAAGGCCAAAATAATGGTGGTTGGAGCCGGGGCCCTTGGTAATGAGATAGTCAAGAATCTGGCTTTATTAGGCGTTGGTAACATTTTAATTATTGATCTTGATACCATTGAAAATTCTAATTTATCCCGTTCAATTCTCTACCGTGAATCTGACGAAGGTCAGCCCAAAGCGGCGGTGGCCGCCCAAAGGGCTAAAGAGATTAATCCCGATTGCCGTACGGCCTGGCTGCAGGTTAATGCAGCATATGATTTAGGATTAGGAGTTTACCGGTGGGCGGATGTAGTTCTGGGCGGTCTTGATAACCGGGAAGCCCGGCTGGCAGTCAACCAGGCCTGTTGGAAAGTAGGTACTCCCTGGATAGATGGCGCGATAGAAGTGCTTTTTGGCATAGCCCGGGCCTTCATACCCCCGGATGGACCATGCTACGAATGTACCATGAACGAAACCGACTACCGTTTGTTAAACCTCCGAAAATCCTGTGCTCTGCTGACCAGAAATGAAATGATTTCGGGCAAAGTTCCCACTACCCCCACCTCAGCGTCAGTTATAGCGGGCATCCAGGTACAGGAGGCGGTTAAACTCATTCATAATCGGCCTGACCTGCCAACCCTGGCGGGGAAAGGATTTTTCTTCAACGGGCTAACCTATGATAGCTATGTGATTGAGTACCAGCATAAAGAGTCCTGCCCGGCCCATGATACTTATAGAAACATCAAATCAATACCATTAAGTGTTCATACCACCCATCTCGACAATCTGCTTAATCTAGTTCATCAGGAATTAGGGGATCAAGCGATCATCCAATTGGAAAGGGAAATCATAACCAGCCTGGATTGTTCCAACTGTTCCGATAAATTATCAGTCTTTAAAGGTCTTGGTCAAGTGACTCAGGAAGAGGCCCGCTGCCAAAAGTGCGGAAATATCCGAACCCCAATATTGACTCACCAGATAACGGGAAAGGAACTGTTTTTATCCCATACCCTTTCTGAGATAGGTGTACCCCCATTCGATATAGTCACCGGTACGGCCGGTGATCGATTATGTCACTTTGAACTGACCGGCGATAGGGACCAGGTATTGGGCGGACTAGATTATTAAGGTATTCCTACTCCCCAAGGAGAACCATATGGCGAAGAAGAATGCGAATAATATAATATTACGTGCCTTAAAAAGGCCCGAAAAAGCCGATTCCGTAAAGGTACAACTTAACCCTTTGGTTGCTGAGGAAGTTCGAACCATAGCATTAAGTGATCTTAAACGTGAATTGGGCGGAGTGCTTCTTGGGACCTGTAGGAAAGAGGATTCCTATCTGGTTAACGTTGAGGCCATCATTGAAGCCAAGTACACTGACGCTGCCCACACCAGCTTAACGTTCACCCACCGTTCCTGGGATTACATAAATCAGGAGCGGGAAACCAGGTATCCGCATCTCAAAATAGTCGGTTGGTTTCATACCCATCCGGGTTTCGGAGTATTTCTATCCACTCAGGATGAATTTATCCAGAAAAACTTTTTTGATCTGCCATGGCAAATCGCCTTCGTGTTAGACCCGATCAACGAAAGAGCCGGTCTTTTTGGATGGCAGGACAAAGAGTTGGTTTCACTCCCCTATTGGGTAGATGATGAAATCCATGAGGCCGTTCAGCCCGACCTGATCCATAACTTACATGCCCCCGCGGCTAAATACCCCCGTTTGATTCGTCTTGGAGCAACTGTCATGCTGTTTTGTACCCTTTGCCTGACTTCTCTCCTATTCTATCAGGCGTACCGTTCAGACTATCTTACCCGACCCGGGCCCCTTCCCGGGCAGGAATACTTTGGTGAAAGCTATTCTTTTAGGGAGTTCCTCTACCTGTATTTAGACGATTCGTATCAAATACTAAAGAGTCTGGTAATAGAAATCCTGCCCAAGAAATCAAAAGCGGATAAGAAGGATAAAAAATCCTATATTACTGAACCCCGGTTCATCGGAGAACGGACAGTCCCGATGGGCACCACGAGTTCCTGATAGTATTACCGGTTAAAAGGAAGAACTAAAATTCGTTTAGTCTAAGAACATATAGGAGGCAACATATTGAACGCCAGAATGCGCCGTCTTAAGGCCGACTACGAGCGAATACAAAATGAGTTTTCCCTACACCCGCACATTAAGGCAGAACCCATTGATGGGAAGCCGCCCTGCCGGTACCTTGTTACTTATTATCTAAAAGGACTGCGGTGGGACAAAAGAATTCAGCGGCCCGTGGAAACAGACTTTCATCAGGCCGAGATATACCTTCACCTGGAATATCCGCGCCTTAAACCTCAATGTATTATGAAAACGGAAATTTTCCACCCCAATTTTGGCGACTGGATATGTGTAGGCGACTACTGGGCAGCGGGTGAAACTCTGGCCAGCATTATTATTCAAATTGGCCAAATGATTCAGTATCAGATTTATAACCCCAGGAGTCCAGTCAATCCTCAGGCAGCTAAATGGGCCCGTGAAAATGAAAATCTCCTGCCCATTGGACTTATAAACCTGTATCAACCACAGCCCGAAGATGAAGGAACCAGGCATGCATTACACAAAAATGGAAACCCAATTGACATTGAGCTTGATGATACTTTATCCACTACTGACAACGATGATTTAGATATTGATTTGTTATGACGGGAGTATGTTATATTGTTAGATTATTTTGATGACGATAACATTGACATCGAATTAGGCCCCCGGATCAGAATTTCCAGCAGATCGCGCCAGCGCCCCACTGCCGAAACGGCTGCTGCCAAGTAT
>JBLMZW010000251.1:0-17889 GCA_050259035.1 Chitinophagales bacterium
CCTGGCTATTTTCGAGCTGGGGAATGTCTTCCGGCCTTGCCAAAAGGGCCTACCAGATGAGGTTCTTATGCTGGGTGGTATTGTGGTGGGAAAAACCAATCCGGGCTGGCAGGGGAAAACAGTCGATATGGATTTCTACTTTCTCAAAGGAATAATCGAGGAAATGTTCAGGGAAATAAACGTCAACGGTATTGAGTTCGTTCCTGGTGATGTGAGGCATACTTATCACCCGGGACGGACAGCGGCTATAATATACCAGGGTGAAAAAGTAGGGTATATAGGTGAAATACATCCCAGTATTTTATCCAGTCTTGATATTAAGAAAAGGCCATGTCTTTTTGAATTAAGCCTAGGAGCCATATTTAAAGGGTTAGATACCAGGATAAGAGTAAAGGATGTGTCAAAGTATCCGGACGTTAAGCGTGACCTGGCTCTAGTGGTTAATGAGGATGTGCCAGCAGCAGATTTATTTAATACGATAAGGGTGGCCAGCGGTGATCTCCTGAAAAATGTAGACCTTTTCGATATATACCGTTCGGTTGAACTGGGGGAAGGATTAAAAAGTCTTGCTTTTTCACTTAGCTTCCAATCCTACCAGGGTACTTTGCAGGACGACGAGGTTAATATTTTAATGCAGAAGGTTATAGCCCGGGCCGCGGAGGTTCATCAGGCCAGGTTGCGCTAATTTATGATAAGCTTGCCGTAATTTGGCAGAAGGAGATAAACAAATAACGTAGAAATAATATAACAACCAAATCATTGGACACGGTTTAACTGCGGTTGCCGTGCAAAGGAGGACGAAAGGTCCTCCTTTTACTTTCTATAATGCCACAATATAAGGGGCATTGATTATACGCCAGTCCCCCTCGACTAGACATATAGAGAATTATTATTCATCTTCAGAACCAGTTATTTCATTAAGCCCATCAGTTTCCGTATCTATTGGATCAATTTCTGCATCGTCATTACCCTCAGCTGACAGATCAAAAAGGATTTGATGCTGATAAGCGTTAGTAAATCTATCTTTTAAAGAAATAATTTCAGAACCGTCATTAAAACCATTATTATAACCATTTATACTAGCCTGTAATTCACTTATGCTTCTGTTATCGTTGATTGGAATATCGCCATAACAGGGAACTAGAAGATGCCAGTTAACGTCATCGCCCGTGGCGGATGCAAAAAGATAAGTTTTTCCCGGTTCCAATAAAGAATCATTAAAATGTAAAATTAAATACCGTTGGCCATCTTTAGTGATTTCTCCGCCTTCTTGGTTTACGGTTACCGTTCCGTTAAGATTTCCTTTAATATTATCTATCACTTCCACACCAAATTGTGTAGCCGGGATGTTTTCGATAAACGATTCATTACCTATCTGGGAAATTACCTTCCCAATGAAAACGTTATCGGATATGCCTACTAATTTTCGGTCATCTTTCATATCTGTAACCCAGGATGCTTGCATACGAGTTACAATAACATCATCATTCTTGTTTAAGCTGTGGAAAACGAAACCATAAATAAGAAGTACTGTAGAAAAAATTAATATAATGATATGTTTTTTGTTAAAATTAGTTGCCATTCCGTAATCCCTCCCTTATTGATTTTACAAATTGTAATCTGCTTATCGTGAGCGTAATTGTTGTTCCCTGTACCCGATTATCTCATTGACAAAAATAACTGTCATCGGGAATAATGTCAAAATCAGTTGATAAGAAAAATGTTGGTTTCCTTACATTTTTCCGAAATGTTATAAAATAGAATTATAAAAACATGGGGGGCGGGAAAATGACCGGTGAGGTAAACCAGGGCTGGATGGAAAGCCAGGGATTAAAGATATTTTATCGTTCCTGGCAGCCTGAAGAGGTTAAAGCTGTTCTTATTCTGGTTCACGGTGCGGGTGATCACTCAGGGCGTTATCTGCATGTTGGTGAATTTTTCAGTCAAAAGGGTTTGGCGGTCTTAGCCCCGGATTTAAGGGGGCAGGGAGACTCAGAAGGGGTCCGGGGGCATGTTGGTGACTTCGAGGAGTACCTTCAGGATGTTTCTCACATGATTGAGGCGGCTCGTAAGCAGTATCCTGAAGTGCCTGTCTTCTTACTGGGGCACAGCATGGGAGGAACAATTGGTGCATTGTATGGTATAACCAGACCAGGCAAGGTACAGGGCATTTTGTTATCATCACCCTGTATGGGCCTGGTGATGAAGATAAACCCGGTTAAGAAATTGGTGGGAAAATTGGTCGGAAAGGTTGTTCCTAAACTTACTGTTCCCGATGGGATTGATCCATCCTGGGTTTCACGCTCACCGGAAGTAGTAGCGGCATATGCAACCGATAATGTTAGATGCGGGCGGGTAACCGCCTCCTGGTACAATGCTTTCGAGGCCGCCTGGTTAAAGGCCTTAGCACAAGCCCGGGATTTTAAATATCCCTGCCTTATTCTTCAAGCAGGTGATGATCGGCTGGTTGAAAAAGAAAAAAGTGAGCTATTTTATCAACAAATTAGTTCAAAAGACAAGACTTTCCGCTTTTGTGAAGGATGTTATCATGAGATTATGAATGAGCCAGAAAAAGAAAAAGTATTGCAGGACATGTGGAACTGGATAATGGAAAGGATTTAGTCAGTATTAGCGGGGAGGAAGAAAATTGGGGAAGGGTTATATTTTATCAATAGATCAGGGAACAACCGGCTCTACTGTTTTAATAATAGATCATGATGGTAATATCATTTCCCGTGGGTATAAAGAATTTACGCAGATATACCCCAAGCCGGGCTGGGTTGAGCATGACCCCCAGGAAATTTGGGCGGTAACAGTAGGAACCGCCAAACAGGCCATACTGCAGGCGGATATCCGGAGTGATGATATTTTAGCCATAGGTATTACCAACCAGCGTGAAACCACGGTGGTCTGGGAAAAGGAAACCGGAAAACCGGTGACTAACGCTATTGTATGGCAGTGTCGAAGAACAGCCCCACTGTGTGATGAACTAAAATCGAAGGGATATGAACCCTCGATAAGAGCAAAAACCGGGCTGGTAGTCGATGCCTATTTTTCAGCCACCAAATTAGCATGGATACTTGACCAGATTCCCGGGGCTCGCAGCCGGGCTGAGAAGGGGGAATTGCTTTTCGGTACCATTGATACCTGGCTGGTTTGGAAACTGACCGGGGGAAAGGTACATGCAACCGATTATTCCAACGCATCGCGCACCATGCTTTATAACATCCATCAACTTAACTGGGATCAAGATATCCTTAATCATCTTAACATTCCTTCGATAGTGCTTCCTGAGGTCCGTGGTTCAAGTGAAATATACGGGTTTGCGGAACCCGATATTCTCGGCTCGCGTATACCTGTGGCCGCTATCGCCGGCGATCAACAAGCTGCTTTGTTTGGACAGACCTGCTTTGAACCCGGTTCCATCAAAAACACTTACGGCACCGGGTGTTTTCTCCTCATGAACACGGGGTCCCAACCTTTTGACTCCCAATATGGACTTTTAACTACTATTGCCTGGGGGTTGAATGGTGCAGTAACCTATGCTCTGGAAGGGAGCATTTTCATGGGAGGAGCATCGGTTCAATGGTTAAGAGATGAAATGAAACTGATTGAGAAGGCCGCCGATACGGAGATGCTAGCCGGGGCGGTTTCAAGTAATGACGGGGTATACCTAGTTCCCGCTTTCGTAGGGTTAGGGGCACCATACTGGAATATGTACGCTCGGGGAACCATTCTCGGAATGAGCAGGAGAACACGAAAAGAACACATAGTGAGGGCCGCCCTGGAGTCAATAGCTTACCAGACCTATGATGTTTTGAAGGCGATGAACAACGATACCGGAATCAGTTCAGATACACTAAGAGTTGATGGAGGAGCTGTGGTTAATAACTTCCTAATGCAGTTCCAGGCTGATATTTTAGGATTAACGGTGGAAAGGCCGGTCTTGCAGGAATCAACAGGAATGGGGGCCGGGTTTCTGGCCGGGCTGACGGTGGGTTTTTGGAAGGACCTGGACGAATTGAAACAGGCAAGAAAGGTGGAACGTCTTTTTATACCTGCGATGTTGCGGGAAGAAAAGGAGTCCCTTTTAAAAGGTTGGGAAAGAGCGGTTAACTGTGTTCTGGATTACAGCCGGCAATGAATTCCGCAATTTCCCAACAATTTTTGATTATAGGAACAATGTTATTTAGTTGTTTTCAATTGCCATTATCTGAAGGGAAAAGAAACTCTTATAACGAATAAGGGAAAATGACTCTGATACCAGGAGGAGTTTTCAATGAATAATGAAAAAAGACAGGGTATATCCAAAGTTATAGTGAACATATTTAATGAAGAGTATGTGGTAAGGGGTACAGAAGATCCGGAATACATACAAATGCTTGCCAGTTATGTTGACCGAAAAATGCAGGCCATACATCAGAAGAATCCCGGACTGGGAACCAACAGACTGGCAGTCTTGACCGCCCTTAATCTGGTGGATGAATTGAGTAAACTGCAGGAAGACTATGACCAGTTATTAAAGCGTCTTGAGGAGGCAAGGGGTAACCGACCAACGTGATGGAGAATCGAAAGATTGCTGGTATGTTCGAGACTTTAGCGAATGCTCTGGAAATTCTGGGAGAAAACCAATTCAAGATTAGGGCTTACCGCAGCGCTGCTCGAACTATATATAACTTGGATGAAGATGTTGAGGATTATTGGCGGGAAGGTCGTCTGCAGCAGATTCCAGGTGTAGGCAAGGCTATTCAGGATAAGATAGGTGAGATAATTGAGACCGGTGACCTGAGATATCTCCGTGACCTGTACCAGAGAATTCCGGAAGAGGTAGTCAGTATGCTGGCTATACCGGGCCTGGGGCCAAGGACTATTGGGATTATTTATCAAAGCCTTGGGATTACGAGTATAGAAGACTTGGTGCAGGCAGCCAAGGAGAGAAAGATTCGGCGATTGCCCGGGCTGGGGGCCAAAACCGAATACAACATACTAAAGGGAATTGATTTATTAAAAGCAGCAGGTGAGAGCGTTACCCTGGGGGTGGTTTTGCCACTCGCGGACGATTTTTGCTCTTATCTTAATGAGGGGACTGGCATTGTTCAGGCCCAATTGGTCGGAAGCATCCGCCGCCGTAAACCGGTGGTTAACGATGTAGATATTCTAGTCGCAGCCAATAACCAGGCTGATGTCGAAAAGCGTGTCAGCAACTACCGCAGTTTAAAACAGGTAACGGAGATAGAACCGGATGTAATCAGAGGCCAGATGGGGCCAGGATTTAGATTCGAGGTCATAACAGTCAAGCCGGGTGATTTTCCCCTGGCTTTTTTATTGGCGACAGGATCCAAAGAACACCGGCAGGTACTGCTGGAACTGATGGCGGAAAGCGGATTGACTGCTGGGGAAAGTGAAAAGGACATCTACAATAAACTGGGCCTCGAATGGATCCCTCCTGAACTGAGAGAGAATCGGGGAGAGATTGACATGGCCCGCAATAATGCTCTTCCCCATCTGGTCGATGTGCCGGATATCAAAGGTGATTTGCATATTCACACCGATTGGAGCGACGGGGCCCAGAACCTGGAGCAGATGGTGGAGACGGCCCGGGCTTTGGGCTACTCTTATATAGCCATAACCGAACATTCCAAATCACTGGCGATTTCCCGGGGATTGAACGAGGAACGGCTAAAAAGGCAGACTGAGTACATTAAGGAATTAAACACTCGGATGAAAGACTTTACTGTATTGACTGGCATTGAGGTAGATATTCTGAAGGATGGGAGTCTCGATTTACCGGACGATATTCTTAAAGATTTAGATGTGGTTATCGCTTCAATACACAGCCACTTCCCCCTATCCCAGGAGGAACAAACCGGCCGGATTATCTCCGCTATAAGGAATCCACAGGTTGATATAATCGGGCATCTGACCGGCCGATTACTTAACCGGCGCCCCGGTTACCAGGTAGACGTGGATAAGGTACTAGAGGAAGCAGCTAAAAATCAAACCGCACTGGAGATAAACGCCCACCCGGATCGCCTGGATGTTTCCGAGGAAAACGCCAGGAAGGCCAGGGAACAAGGGGTTAAAATCATAATAAACAGTGATGCTCACCACGCCGGAGATATGCTTTTCATGAAATACGGTGTGTTCAACGCCCGCCGTGGATGGCTGGAAGTCAGCGATGTTTTAAATACCGGAACGGTGAATAGCATCCGGGAATACTTCGGGAATAAAGCTAGATAAGGGAACCATACTAAGAGTGGAGTATTCTCGGGAGGCTTGAAGTGTACCATTTTATCTTTCGAGCAATCGCCATGTATTTAACCGCTATGGTGGTTATCAGATTAATGGGTAAGCGAGCCCTGGGTGAACTGGGGCTTTTTGATTTTGTGGTGATGACCGGGGTTGGTCACATTTTGACCTCGGTGGCGTTAGATCAGAGCTTGCCTTTTTACGAGGGGGTCGGCGTCCTGGCGGTCCTGGCGATAATGGAGTACCTGACCGGCATCCTATCCCTTAAGAATCAAAACCTGGCTCATATAATATCCGGCAAGCCGGTGGTAATGATTGAAAACGGAAAAATCATAAAGAAAAACCTGGCCCGAGAAAAGTTCAACGTAGACGACCTTTTACAGGAATTACGCAAGCAGGGAATAAGGGATGTGGCGGAGGTTGAAAAAGGGATGCTGGAACCTTCCGGCGGTTTTAGCGTCATATTGAAAGGGGAAGCCGAGTCGGTGACCAGAGGGGAATTGGGGATCGAATGGACGCCGGATGCTGACAGTATACTGACCTATCAGATTTCAAGACGGGAAGAGGTTTTTGACCCGAAGGTTTATCCCAACCGTTCGCCCGATACCATGGTCTTGCTGCCGGACGTGGCCCGGGAAATGACCCAAAAGTTGGATGAGGTAATAAATAGGCTCAATGAGATGGAGAAAAGGCTGCCTGGACACTCTGATAATCAATGAGAAGGTCATTGTACTTTATAAAATTATATTCCTCGCCATATTTATGGCGAGGGCTAAGGTGTAAAGTATTGAAAGGCGCATGTCTTAGGGAACCGATTCAGGCGCGCCTTTCTTATGATATAATTTCAACCACCAGCATCTCTTAGGGAGGGATTTTAATGAAGTTACAGGAGATTTACGACCTGGCTATAAAACTTGGCATCGAAAAGGATGTTCGGAACCGGGAGCAAATAGATAAAATTCTGGCCCGAAGAAAGAAAGTATACGACAGGCTGGACGAGGAGGATAAAGAGTTCTTTGATAAGGACAGCCTGTTTAACCCGTTTAATGATACCCGGATACTGTTTGGGGACCCGGGGTTGGAAATTACGTCTTTAATTTGCGGGATTGATATGGAGACTCCGGAGGTCGTCCTGGCTGATCGGCTGCGGGAAAAGGGAACCAGTTTAGACCTGGTGCTGGCGCATCACCCGGAGGGAATTGCTCAGGCAGGCATGCACGGGGTCATGAATTTGCAGGCGGATCTGTTATATCGGGCCGGAATCCCTATAAATGTGGCCGAGTCGATTCTAAGTCCCAGAATATCCGAGGTCGAGAGAAATATAATGCCCCAGAATCACCAAAGAGCGGTTGACGCTGCCAGGTTGTTGGACATGCCGTTTATGTGTGTACATACCCCGGCGGACAATTTGGTCAACGATTTCTTGCAGACTAAAATAGACGATGCCGGGTCGATGTATTTGGACGATCTGCTCGATCTTTTATGCTCCATTCCTGAATGCAGCCAGGCTCGTATGCTTAAGGCCGGGCCCAGGCTGGTGGTAGGAGATAAGAAGAAAAGGGCCGGTAAGGTAATGGTGGACATGGCAGGTGGGACCTCCGGTTCTGCCCTAGCCTACGAAAAGATGGAAACGGCGGGAGTCGGAACAGTAGTCAGCATGCATATGCCTGAAAAACACCGGGAGAATGCCAGCAAACACAATATTAACGTAATCATAGCCGGACATATGGCCAGTGACAGTTTAGGCATGAACCTCTTCCTGGATTACCTGGAAGAGCGAAAAGTCAATGTATTACCGGCCGCCGGTTTAATCAGAGTGCGAAGGAATCCAGAGGGGATCTTGTTTTCATGAATATTCCGGAAATCCTTGCCCCTGCGGGAAGTTACGAATCCTTCTTGGCTGCCATAGAAAATGGAGCTGATGCGGTATATCTAGGGGGCAAAGAATTCAACGCCCGGCATTACGCATCTAATTTTAATGCAGAGGAATTGGCCCGGGCCCTGGAATATGCCCATTTGCGAAACAAACGGATCTATATTGTCACCAACATTCTTTTGGATCAGAGTGAACTTGAGCCTGCTCTGGAATATATATTCCAGCTTCAGACCATGGGTGTGGACGGGATAATCGTTCAGGACCTGGGTTTTCTCCAGGCTATTCGCGGAGTCTTTCCTGACCTGCGGGTTCATGCTAGCACCCAGATGACAATCCATAACGCAGATGGCGTATTCGCCCTGCAAAAACTGGGGGTCGACCGCGTTGTTCTGGCCCGTGAACTGCAGGGCAGTGAAATTGAGTTAATAAAGAAACAGTGCAACAAAATCGAACTGGAGTTTTTCGTCCACGGAGCCTTATGTTATTCTTATTCGGGTCAATGCCTGTTCAGCAGTGTGGTGGGTGGAAGAAGCGGAAACCGCGGCAAGTGTGCCCAGCCCTGCCGACTTGTTTATTCCTTGCTGCAGAATGAAAGCCCTGGGCCAAGAGGGCACCTCTTAAGCCCGGCGGATCTATGCCTCTTGCGTGAACTTCCGGAGCTGATTGCTTCTGGTATTGATTCTTTCAAGATTGAAGGCCGGATGAAACGCCCGGAGTATGTTGCTGTAGTAACGAAGACCTACCGTCAAGCCCTGGATCGTTATTTAGAAGTTCCGGATAAATGGTCGGTCCGGGATCAGGAGATCAAAGACCTGGCGGCCATCTTTAACCGCGATTTTTCCACCAATCAATGGCAAGGCAAAAATCTTGCTGTATTATCGCCCCAACGTCCTAACAACCGGGGGGTATTAATAGGCAGAGTTGTGGGCAGGCAAGAGGATGGAAGGGTGGCAATTAAACTTCTGGAGACCTTGCGTATCGGCGATGGTATTGAAGTCTGGGTAAAGCAAGGCAGCAGCTCAACCGAGATACAAAGACTTTCATGCAACGGTAACCCGGTAGAAGAGGTTCCCGCCGGTCAAACGGCAGAGGTTGATCTTCCCGGGCGGGTAGGAATTGGTGATCGGGTTTTTCGTACCCATGATCACAGGTTAATTGGGGAAGCCCGGGAAACATTGAATGAGAACAGGCAGCGGATTCCGGTCACTGTTAGGGTAGAGGCTGCATCGGATAAACCGTTAACAATTGAAATAATGGATGACCAGGGGAACCGGGCCCGGGCATCTACCCCGAGCGCGTGTCAAGCAGCGAAGAAAACCCCGCTGCAAAACCAGGACATTTATGATAAGGTAGGCCGGCTGGGAAACACTCCTTGGGTGGTCAAGGCCTGGGATGTAATAATCGATGGTGAGGTCATGGCACCGTTCAGTGAGATCAACGAGGCCCGGCGTGAAGCCAGCGAGGAACTAATAGAATTACGGCTGCAAAAGGTCAGGCCGGTGGCCATTTCCCAAAAGGAATACCGGAATAACCTGGCCCGGATTAACGGAACATTAAAAAAACAACCGATGAAAGAAAGGGTTGCTCCACGGCTTTCGGTCCGTGTTTCCAGCCTGGATACCGCCAGGATGGCAATCAGGAGTGGGGCCGATCGGATATATTTGGATTCATCTTTTCGCCAGGCTAATGTGAAAAAGAATGTTCAGGGCTTGAACAAATTATTAAATAACAAGCAGGCGGAGATTTTTATTCAGCTGCCGGGGATTCTGAAGCCAGTTGATCATTTTTTCTGGGACTGGCTAAAGGAAAACCAATTTGCGAAGGTTCTGACGGGAGATCTGGGAATCTTGGCCCGAATGCATCGTGAAGGGTATACTGTCTGGGCTGATTACACCTGTAATATCTTTAACTCATGGACCGTTAACGCCCTGGCTAAACAGGGTGCGGAAGGGATTTGTCTGAGCCCGGAGTTAAACAGCGAACAAATAAAAAAGCTATTGCCCACCCAACTAGAAAGTGAATATATCGTATATGGCAGACAACCAGTCATGGTTAGTGAGCATTGCGTTATGGGCAACCTGAAGGACGGTCAATGTGCTAGGACGTGTGATAAGGCTGCATTTAGCATAAGAGATGAAAAAGGGTATATATTCCCTATAACCACAGACAGGTATTGCCGAATGCATCTGTATAATTCGCGGGTGACCTGCCTTCTGGATGAATTGCCGGAATTAATGTCTTATGGGCTCACATGGTTTAGAATAGATGCTGTATTGGAAAGTGAATCGCAGATTGAAAAAGTAGTTTCAACTTACCGGCGGGTTTTAGATACTCTGGTTAAAGGGCAGAAAATCGACTTAAAAAGGATCAGGAACGAATTGGAGCAGGCATCACCGGCTCCTTTCACCAGGTTACATTATCAGCGGGGAGTCTTATGACATGAAGGATACAATTAGACGACTGGAATTTGACAAGATCCTGGATTTATTGGCCGACCAGGCCAGTTTTTATGGAGGACGGGAAAGGGCCCTGGCTCTTACGCCTGCTACCGATTTTTCATTAGTTCAATTAAGATTGGCTGAGACTGAAGAAACTATGGCTTTAATGCATTTTCAGGAACCGACCTTTTTAAACGACCTGCAGAACGTCAGGCCTTACCTGGCCAAGTCGCGGGCTCAGGGGGTCTTATACCCCGCTGATTTATTAGAGGTTCTAAGGTTGCTAAAAGCTACCCGGGCTGCGCAGACTTTTCTGGCTCGCGGGGACAAACCCCGGGCTCTGAGCCTACATAAGGTGCTGGTTTCCAATCGGGAACTGGAGGAAAAACTAGAGGCGGCAATTGATGACAGCGGTCAAGTTAAGGACTCAGCCACCCCGGAGCTGAAAAGTATTAGGTCCCGTATGGAAATCCTACGACACCGGATCAAAGACTACTTGCGCGATTTTGTAAAATCCGCCCACAACCAGAAATTCCTTCAGGATGCATTGATAACCGAACGGGGTGGGCGTTATGTTGTTCCGGTTAAACAGGAATACCGCCACGAAATTAAAGGAATAGTTCATGACGAATCAGCCAGTGGAGCAACCGTCTTTATCGAACCGGCAGTGGTAGTGGATTCGAATAACGAAATCAGACGGTTAGAGCTGGAGGAACGCCGAGAGGTTGAAAAGATTTTACGTCAGCTTTCCATGTTGGTCGGGGTCTTCAGCGAAGAACTGGAAGACAACCTGGATTCCCTGGAGTTGTTGGATCTCTGGGTGGCCAAGGCCCGGCTGGCAATCAAGATGGATGCCTACCTTCCGCGGTTAAATTCAAAGGGCAGGATTAGGCTACAGCGGGCGCGCCATCCCTTACTGGGAGATAAAGCAGTCCCAATTGACCTGGAAATGGGAGACAGATTTGATATCCTGGTTTTGACCGGACCTAATACCGGGGGTAAGACGGTCACCTTAAAATGTGCGGGACTGCTTACCCTCATGATCATGAGCGGTCTCTTTGTCCCAACTGGACCAGACAGTGAATTATCAGTGTTCAGCAAGGTTTTAGTGGATATTGGGGATGAGCAGAGCATAGAACAGTCCTTAAGTACCTTTTCCTCTCATATGATTAATATAATAAGTATCCTGGAGCAGGCCGGCAAAGGTTCCCTGGTTATATTGGATGAACTGGGAGCGGGTACTGATCCCTTGGAAGGGGCGGCCCTGGCCCGCGCTATCCTGGAAAAGATGCTAACCATGAATGCTCGAGTCCTGGTATCAACCCACCATAGCGAATTAAAAGCCTTTGCTTACCAGCACAGCCGGGTGGAAAATGCCTGCGTCGAATTCGATCCTGTATCCTTACGCCCCACTTATCGGTTAACCATCGGCATCCCGGGTCAGAGCAACGCATTTGAAATCACGCGCAACCTAGGAATGCAAAAGGATATAGTAGAACGGGCCAGGAATTTCGTTCCCCAGCAGGAGATAGAAACCGCTCAGATGTTACGGGAACTGAAAGAACTCCGTTTTCAAGCGGCCAAAGAGAATGAAAAAGCAGAGGCTCTACGGCAGGAACTGGAACAGGAACGTAAACTGTTTGAACAGCACCGAAAAGAGGTAGAAGGAGAAAGAGAAGAATCATTAGCTCGTTTTAAGAAAGATACCGCCCGCCATTTGGACCAGGTAAAAAGAGAAGCGGAAGATGCGCTGGAAAACCTAAAGCAAAAGATACGGGAGGCGGAGGTTCCCCGCTGGCATGAGATTGATGAAATCAGACAGGATTTTGTCCAGGGGTTGCCTGACGTAGACATAGAGTCGGAAGATGATCCGGAGCCTGGAATTAAAGCAGTTCGTCCTGGCGATTATGTGGAAATTCGCAGCATTGGGCAGAAGGGCTACGTGGTGGATGAACCATCTCCATCCGGTGATGTGGTGGTTCAGGTCGGGATTATGAAACTTACAGTCAAGCTGGATGACCTGGCCTCAGCCAGGGAGCAAGGGGTTAAGATAACTGCTTACCGCCAGCCCGGACTGATTGATAAACGAAAAAGCATTTCTCCTGAGATTAATCTCCTGGGCAAACGGGCTACCGAAGCTTTGGAAGAATTGGACGAGTATATTGAAGAAGCATTTTTAGCCGGGCTGGAAAGAGTTCGGGTTATTCACGGTAAAGGGACCGGTGCCTTGCGCAAGGCCATTCGTGAACATCTCAAAGGTCACCCTTACGTTGAATCGTTCCAGATCGGAGAACAAAACGAGGGAGGTTTGGGGGTTACCATAGTGCGTATAAATCAATAAGCCGGGGAAACCAGATAACCTTAATAGGTTATCTGGTGATCCGGAAGTGGACATATAGGCACATTATTTGGATCATCAACCTGAACCTGCTCAAGATATTCCGATGGGCAACCGCCTGACTCACCAGCCAGAGGAATTACCGCCCGGTATAATCGTCCCTCATTCCTGGAATCGCGGCAGACATAAACGGTACTCGATTGAGTTGGACTGGTATGGATATCACAATACTCTATTGGTGCCGCTTCCTCTTCTCCCGGGAGAGCATCCTTCAGGAATCCCTGGGATACTTTATTCGGACAATAGGGGTTCGCCAGTTTGCCTGACTCACCACATATTCCGACTAAAACATGAAGATCGCACTTTTCCGTAGGCAGATCATCAGACTGCATTTTCATCTCTATATCTGATTCTGGACAGGCCGGGGTAGCAAGCCTGCCTGACTTGGTACAAACGGCTACCATTTGAACTCCGGATGCAAAAGACTTGCTTGATTTACCGCTTATAGCTTTACTCATAATGGCTTTCCAGGCTCGGGCGGGATAAGTTCCCCCGTAGGTACCAATTCTATTTTTTCCCTTATCGTAGCCCATCCATACGGCGCAGCTATAATAAGGAGTATACCCCACGAACCAGGCATCCTTTTCTTCCGATGTGGTTCCGGTCTTACCAGCACAATCAACGCCACTGATCTTGGCCCTAGTTCCGGTTCCGGCCTGAACAACGGTTTCCAGCATACTGGTCATAAGATAAGCGGTTTCCTTCTTCATAGCCCGCTTAGATTGAGGTCTGTATTCATATAAAGTATTACCGCTGTTGTCTTCAATTTTAGTGATTACATGCGGTTTAAACCAAACACCTTCATTCCCAAACGCTCCATAGGCAGAAGCCATTTCTAAAGGACAAACCCCTTTGGTTATGCCTCCCAGAGCGGTGGAAAGGTTGTAGTCGCCATCAACCAGACTGGTAATCCCCAGACTTTTGGCAAATTTAATTCCCTTGCGAATCCCAATCTCATTGGCAAGTTTAACCGCACAAACGTTGACTGAGAACTGCACAGCTGTACGCATGGTAATCTTGCCGCGGAACTTCCCATCTGAGTTCTTGGGACTCCAGGAACCAAAAGAAACCGGGGAATCATCGATTATATAGTCTGGTGATTTACCATCCTCCAAAGCGGGCCCATATACGACCAAAGGTTTAATAGAAGATCCCGGCTGGCGGTAGGAATCAACAGCCCGGTTGAGACCCCTTTGCTGGGTATAATTACGGCCTCCCATCATAGCTATTACGTCGCCGTTCTTTTGACTAAGTATAACCATAGCTGATTGAACCAGGTCATTCTCTTTGCCGGGAGGGAAGTTGGATGAATTACTGTAAAAATCCTCAGCATAGCTTTGAACGCTGGGATTCATAGTTGTATATATTTTTAAGCCACCCTTAAATAAAGCATCCTGAGTATTTTCAAAATAGCCTTCCTCAGATAGGATTTCATCTGCTTCATCGATCACATAGTCAACAAAGAAACCGTAATGCTGAGGGCCTTCAATCGGTTTCTTAAAATGCAATTGGGCGTCGTAAGCGGCATCCGCTTCGCTCTGGGTTATATATCCGCAAGCGACCATTCTCCTCAAAACGGTTTCCTGGCGCTTTTTAGCCAGATCGTAGTTGCGATAAGGGGAATAGTTATTGGGACTCTGGGCCAGACCCGCCAGGAGTGATGACTCTGCAAGTGATAAATCTCCGACATTCTTGCCGAAGTAAGTTTGAGCTGCTGTTTCAACTCCCCAGGCACCCGCCCCAAAATAAATCCGATTAACGTAAAATTCCAGAATCTCATCCTTACTGTATTTGTTCTCTAACTGTACCGCTATGACTGCCTCTTTAATTTTCCTTTCCCAGCTTTTCTCGGGGGATAAAAAGGCGTTTTTGGCCAGCTGCTGCGTAATTGTGCTCGCACCCTGAGACTTTTTACCGGTTATGATATCAACCAGGACTGCCCGGGCTATAGAAACAAAATTAACCCCGTGGTGTTTGTAAAAATCCTGATCCTCCACCGCAATAAATGCATGAATCAAATCGGGGGGGATTTTATCCAACGGGACTTGAACCCGATTCTCTTCAGCGTGCAACGAATAATATGGTTCGAAATTCTTGTCGTAAAGAATAGTCGTTCTGGAGCCGTATAGTTTTTCCGGACTCCAGGGAGGAACATTTACAACCGCTCCGATTACCATTCCGACCCCGGCTCCCAGGATAATAACTATTAAAAGTAAGAACACTGAAATTATCCACTTGTGGGGCTGGGCCTTTTGAGCCTTTCTACGTTTAGTTGGCATAGCTATGCCTCCCTCTGTACTTGAACATGCCGGACACTATTATGCCAGACACTATTATAGAATTATATGCTGGTTGAAAAAGTCCTGCTTGAACGCTTGTGATAGTAAGAACGTGAACATAATATAAAAAGAGAATATACCAATTTGACCAGGAGATAATAGCGGCAAATAAAGTAATTGCAGAATTAAAATATCTGCCCAAATATAACGGATTCGTTAGATTCTATGTGGGAATTCCCCGGAATATTTTTACAGGCCTTTAACTTAAGACGATACAAAAATTGATGATTCTTCAATTTTGATCCGAATTGCATACCGGGAACCCGTATGTTATCATTTTTAAAACGTTTTAGAGTCAACGGTTGCCGAAAAACCTTCCGACCGTTGGTTCGTAGGTGGAGGTAGCATGGTGGCGAAGGATATAAAAAAAGAGGTACAGCGACAGCTTGAATTTCTGCAGCGGGGTACCGCAGAGATTGTTCCGTTGGAGGAACTGGTAAAAAAGATTGAGAACTCAGTCAAGACTGGGAACCCTCTTAAGGCAAAACTTGGGCTTGATCCCACTGCTCCAGATATACATCTGGGCCATACCGTGGTATTGAATAAGCTCAGGCAGTTTCAGGACCTTGGACATGAGGTCCGACTGATTATTGGAGATTTTACCGGGAGAATTGGCGACCCGAGCGGAAAGTCAGAGACCAGGAAACAGCTTACGGAAGAAGAAATCATAGCTAATGCTAAAACCTATAAAGAACAAATATTTAAAGTATTAGATCCCAGCAAGACTAAAATCTACTTTAACAGTGAGTGGCTTGGTCCGATGGCGTTTGCCGATGTTATTAAGCTGGCTGCCAAGTATACTGTTGCACGGATGATGGAACGAGACGACTTTGCCAAGAGATATCGCGAAGGTTTACCCATCAGTGTGCATGAGTTTCTCTACCCCTTAATGCAGGGATATGACTCGGTTATTCTTGAGGCTGACGTTGAACTCGGAGGAACTGATCAGAAGTTTAACCTCCTGGTCGGACGCAACCTGCAACGGGAATATGGACAGGAGCCGCAGGTGGCTCTTATGATGCCAATCCTCGAAGGTACGGACGGGGTCCAAAAAATGAGCAAGAGCTTGGGGAACTACATAGGCATCAATGAGGATCCTAACGAGATTTTTGGCAAAACCATGTCCATACCGGATAAATTGATTACCCGGTATTTTGAACTGGCTACCCGGGTTCCAACGGAGGAAATCAAGAAAATAGAGAACTCCATGAAAGACGGCTCTATGAATCCGCGTGACGCCAAGATGAAATTGGCTCGGGAGTTTATTACTACCTTTCACGGTGCAGAACAGGCTGAAGCAGCCGAGCAAAGGTTTAAACTGGTTTTCCAGAGGGGAGATATCCCCGAGGATATTCCGGAATATAAGGTTTCCACGACCGAGGCCTGGCTGCCCAAACTCATGGCCGATGCCGGCCTGGTTCCCTCCACCAGCGATGGTAAACGGATGATCAAGCAAGGCGCGGTTAAGATTAACGGTGAAAAGGTCGATGACGATAACGCTACGATTACGATGGAAGACGGTATGGTGATTCAGGTAGGCAAACGCAAGTTTGCCAGAATTGTGATTTAAGGTCCATAGTTAAAAATGCGATTGATTAAAACACCTCCCACGTGAGGTGTTTTTTTAAGCAGGAGACTATATATACTTCGGATCATATGCTCCATATATAATGAAGCAAATATTTATTAAGAGTATTCACCTTATGTTCACACTTCTCATAGTATAAGGTATGTTGCCAGAAACACGCTGGCTTATTTATTTGGGAAGTGCAGGGGTGATTTTAACTTGAACCGTGGTCAGAAGGCGAAGTTTATAATAGTACTTTGCCTGGTAGTCATATTGGGAATGTATTATTGGATGGAATGCGCTATGGAAAAGTCTATGACCGCTATAGCTGAATCGAAGGCTCAATTAGAGGGGCAAGCGATTATTAGCCGGGCTATTAATGAAAGGTTTGCGGCCGAGACGAACTATCGAGATCTGGTCTACATACATAAAGACTCTGACGGCCGAATAGTTTTAATTCAGCCTAATACCTGCAGAATGAACCGGATTATGGCTCAAACCGTTTCTGTTGTAGAACGGGACTTGGACAATCTACAGAATAAGTCTTTCAAAGTTCCACTGGGTCAGGCAATGGGTATCAGGATATTTGCCGGTTACGGGCCTGGCATTAAGGTAAAGATGATGCCGGTCGGGCAGGTGACGGTAGATATGAACGATCACTTCCAGGCCCGGGGAATAAACCAGACTCGTCATTTGATTTATATGAAAATTTCAGCTAAAATTAAGATCGTCGCTCCGCTATGTGACGAGGAAGTCAAGGTTGTAACTACGGTTCCCTTAGCGGAGACAATTATTGTGGGACAGGTACCCGGAACTTACGTAGATATTTCCAATAAAGGTGATATTGTAAGACCAGGCCTGATTTCCGCGCAATAATTCGATTTTTTCTCTTAAACTTCTTAGCAAAGTCCCTTGACATGAACATGAAGGGCATGCTAAGATAACTCTTGCGCGCAGGAAACGCGCCAAGGTCTTAGAAAACTGAACAGCGGAACTTGGTGCCTATAAAAAGGAACCAAAAG
>JBLMZW010000252.1:0-5991 GCA_050259035.1 Chitinophagales bacterium
TTACATTGAAAAGCGTCTTTCATTCCTGGAAAAATCGGAAAACCCGACCTTGCATTAATGATGAAACGATTTTATACGGTAATGCCCTCCAGTTTAAGGAGGGCTTTTTTAGTTACCAGGCCACCGGGAGCCGAGAATCCACCCAGACTGTCCTTTCCAACAACCCGGTGACACGGAATCATTATAGCGATGCGATTCCTGCCGAGGGTTTGGCCGATGGCCCGGGCTGTTTTGGGGCGGCCTATCCTGTTAGCCACTTCCCCATAGGTCAGGGTACAGCCATAGGGAATTAAGGCAGTCTCTTTTAAAACTGCCTGTTGAAAACTGCTATAGCCTTCTACGACCACGGGAGCATTCCATTGTATAATTCTGTCCCCTCGAAAATAAGAAATAATCTGTTGGCGGACCTCGGGAAAAAGAGCGGCATTCTCAGAAATAGACGGGCCCATTTCTGTAAGTAACGATTCATAGGTAATAAGCGGACTGGGAGCGGGCAATGTCAGACAGGCAACACCAATGTTATTACCTGCCAGGCCTACCCACCCCCAGGAAGTTTCGAATATCACAAAACTTATAGTCATTTCACCACTATATTAACCAACTTACCGGGAACCGTAACCACTTTCACAATAGTCTTACCGGCAGTCTGCTCCAATACCTTTTCCCGGGCCAGGGCTATCTTCTCTACTTCCTCCCGGGTCATATCCACCGGTACCTCAATTCTGTCCCTCAGCCGGCCATTAACCTGAACCACAATTTCAACCTCGTCTTTCTGTAAGGCTTCCTCATCCCAGGCAGGCCAGGCTTGCAGATGGACACTATCCGAATGATTGGTGGCCGACCAGAGTTCCTCGGCGATATGGGGGGCAAAAGGTGCCAACAGGATAACCACGGCATCTAAGGCCTCACCGATAACCCTGGGGTTAACATTACCGCCCTCCCGGTATTGATACATTGCGTTAACCAGTTCCATAATGGAACTGATGGCGGTATTGAAATTAAAGCGCTTTTCAATATCTTCCGTTACCTTCTTAATTGTAAAATGGGTTTTATAGCGAAGTTCCCGGTCGGACGGAGAAAATTCAGCCGTATCCGCAGAGGATTCAGGCAGAGTTTTCATAAGATCGTAGATCAAACGCCATACCCGGTTCAGGAAACGATGGCAGCCTTCCATCCCCTGGTCGCTCCATTCCAGATCGCGTTCTGGCGGGGAAGCGAACAGGATAAAGAGTCTGGCGGTATCAGCGCCATACTTGCTAATAATCTCTTCGGGGCTAACTACGTTGCCTTTGGATTTTGACATCTTCGCCGAATCCTTCAGAACCATTCCCTGGGTTAATAGATTCGTAAACGGTTCCTGACAGGATATCATTCCGGCATCATAAAGGACTTTGGTAAAGAAACGGGCATACATTAGATGCAGAATGGCGTGCTCAACCCCACCAATATACTGGTCAACCGGCATCCAGTAATCAACATCCTTTTTAGCAAAAGGAACTTGCTCGGTGCGGGGGCTGGCAAAACGCTCAAAATACCATGACGAACAAACAAAAGTATCCATGGTATCGGTTTCCCGTCGAGCCGGCTGGCCGCAGCAGGGACACTCGGTTTCCACGAAATCCTTAACATAATTTAACGGGGACTCACCGGTGGGACGGAATTCCACGTCCTCAGGCAGGAACACCGGGAGTTTCTCCATCGGCACGGGAACCGCGCCGCAATCCGGACAGTAAACAATCGGTATGGGTGCCCCCCAGTAACGCTGGCGGGAAATCAGCCAGTCCCTCAATTTATAATTGATAGTTCCTTTGCCGATCCCGTTGGCTTCCATGAATTTAATTACGGCAGTTTTACCTTCTTCACTGGAAAGACCGTTGAACTTGCCGGAATTCACCATCTTGCCGTCGCCAACATAGGCTTCCGTTAGGTTATCATCCGTTAATGACTCATCGTTCGATTGAATTACTATTCTGATCGGGATGTCATATTTCTTAGCAAAATCAAAGTCCCGCTGGTCATGGGCCGGCACGGCCATAATGGCACCAGTACCATATTCCATCAAGACATAATTGGCTATCCAGATGGGTATTTCCTCGCCGTTTACCGGGTTAATGGCATATTGGCCGGTAAAAACCCCTTCCTTTACAACTTCGGTCGAGGTCCGGGCCAATTCATTCAAATATTTCATGCGGTTAACGAATTCTGATACCTCTTTTTCATAGCTGGTATCTGCTGTAAGAACTGCTACCAGTGGATGCTCAGGGGCTAATACCATATAAGTTACGCCGCCAACCGTATCAGGCCTGGTAGTGAATACCGGAATCTTCTCTCCCGTACCTTTAACCGTGAAGCTGAATTCACAGCCCTCGCTGCGGCCGATCCAGTTACGCTGCATGATTTTAACCTTCTCCGGCCAGCCCGGAAGCATTTCCAGGTCACTTAGCAGTCTTTCGGCGTAATCAGTAATCTTAAAAAACCACTGTTCGAGGTCTTTCTTTTCCACCTGGGTTTCGCAACGTTCACAGGCACCGTCAACCACCTGCTCATTGGCCAGAACTGTGGCGCAGGAAGGACACCAGTTGACTGCGGCCTGCTTTTTATAAGCCAGTCCCCGGTCATAAAGGGTTAGAAACAGTGATTGGGTATGTTTATAGTAGTCTGGATGGCAGCTGGCAACCTCCCTGTTCCAATCATAGCTGATCCCCATGGACTTCAATTGCCGCTTCATGTTGGCAATATTAGAATAGGTCCATTTAGCTGGATGGGTTTGGTTCTTAATGGCGGCGTTCTCGGCCGGGAGGCCAAAAGCGTCCCATCCCATGGGATGAAGCACATTATAACCCTGCATCGATTTAAAACGGGCTACAACGTCTCCAATAGCATAATTGCGGACATGGCCCATGTGTAAATTACCGGACGGGTAAGGAAACATCTCCAGGTTGTAATACTTCTTCCGGGCGTTATCTTCTGTTACCTCATAAAAATGGTTTTCTTCCCACCATTCTTGCCATTTGGACTCAACCTTTTTGAAATCGTACCGGGTATCCACAGCCAACCTCCCTTTCATTAATGAAGGATGAGTAACATTGGGTCTATTCCCCCGCAACTCACGCCCCATAAACTAATCTAATAAAAAACCTCTCCATCCTCTAAGGACGAGAGGTTCTCGCGGTACCACCTTAGTTGGTCGATTTAAATGGTGGAGCTGACGGGATTCGAACCCGTGGCCTCTTCCATGCCAAGGAAGCGCGCTCCCTCTGCGCCACAGCCCCACATTATCGCCCACTTCAGATTATAACGTAATCAACGGCACCGGATACCATTATTTATTTCTCCGATGCGGCTCCCCGGCGAGATTCAGCCTGCTACCTGCTGCCTCGCACTGCCCGGCAGCTCCCTTAAAGGCATGCCCAGCTTACTGCTCCGGTTCTTCACCTCTGTAAAGTTGCCAACACCAATTATATGACACAATTCCCCTGTAAGTCAACACGCACTTGATACCAGGAGGCGGGTAGTTATTTGTTAAGAACGTGATTTACCAGCGTATATCCGAAGTTATAATTCGGGAAATATAAAGATCAACGGAATTTAGTTAAAAACGGAGGATAAAATGACAAAGATCACCCTGATTGAGCCAAAGGCACCGGGCAAACATACCTATAGTTCAGTGAATATGCCCCGGTTAGGGATACCCCTTCTAGGAACCCAGTTAAAACAAAAAGGGTATGATGTAAAGCTGCTTTATGGCTCCGGCGGGGAACTGCGAGTATCGGATATTCTGGGGTCTGATTTGGTGGGAATATCAACCACTACCTCAACCTGTAAAGAGGCTTATCGAATTGGTCGCTATGTTCAGCAAAAGGGGATTCCGGTGGTCATGGGAGGTCCTCATGCCACATTTTTGCCGGAAGAAGCCCTGCAATACTGTGACTACGTGGTTAGAGGAGAAGCGGATTCCACCTTCCTGGACTTCGTAGCCTGCATTATGGCGGGGCATGAACCGGCAGAAATACCGGGGGTTTCCTTCAAACGGGGGAATGTATTTGTTCATAATCCCCTGCCTGATGAAGTTAATATAGATATTGCCCCTATTCCGGATTTTAATCTCTTTGCCAACCTGCGTAAAGTGAGCACCTATCCGGTTATGACTTCCCGGGGGTGTCCGTTTAATTGTAATTTCTGCAGTGTAACGGCTATGTTCGGGCGAAAATATCGCTGCCGCAACAGTGAATTGGTTTTGCAGGAATTGGCCCAGTACACCGATAAGAAAGTATTCTTTTGTGATGACAACTTTACCGCCAATACCGGTCGGGCCAAAGCTTTATTGCGGGAGATGATAGCCCGGGGGGTAACCCCTTCCTGGTGGGGGGCTCAGGTAAGAACCGATATTGCACGAGACGATGAATTAGTAGCCTTAATGCGGGAAGCCGGCTGTGGCATGGTTTATGTTGGGATGGAATCCATTAATCCTGAAACGTTAAAGGTATATAACAAGCAGCAAGGAGTAAAGGACATTGAAGACTGCATTAAAAAGTGCCACCAACATAAAATTATGGTTCATGGTATGTTCGTTTTCGGAGGAGAAAATGATACCGTTCAAACTATAAGAGACACGGTTGATTTCGCGAGAGATACTCGGATAGATTCCGTTCAATTTCTGGTATTAACTCCGATCCCGGGCACGCCGGTTTACGAAAAACTGGAACGGGAAGGACGGCTTTTAACTAAGGATTGGAACTTTTATGACGGGCACCATGTGGTCTTTCAGCCGGCTTTGATGTCACCCCTGGAATTACAGGCTGAAACCATCGCCGCATTCCAAAAATTCTATAAGATTCATAACCTATTTGATAACGTTTCTTTGACCAACAAGATGTCGGCCGGGTATCGCCTGGTGGGTTGGTATTTAACCCGCCGCTGGTTACAGGATAATCGCTGGTATTTCCAGATGCTCGAAGGCTTAACCCAACCGGACGGGTCAGCGATATCTCCCTCAACCGATTGGGTGTTGAACCCTGGAAGGAATATAAACATTTCAATAATTGAACAGAACGGAACCTTTCTGGTGGAATTGAAAGGAAACATAGATCAATTATCCAGTAAACGGCTTTTTCAGACCCTAAACAAAAATTATCCGGGCCAATACCGAGACTGGACGATCGATATTAGGCAGGTTAAGTTCGGTTCCGAGGAAGCTTTGGGCAAATTCATGAAGAATTTGAATGGACTGGCGGTTCGGGCTCGCAGTGTCAAGATTGTTTCCCCATTTAACGGTTGGTTGGCTTCGGTTCTTGAAAAATCCAACGGGAGCCTCCCCTATTTCGAGTTATAGTTTTAGACTTTAAATATTTCCTTTTTTAAAACCGGACTAACAGTTTGCCATTAAAAGGAGGAATATTAAAAGTCAATCTCGAATAAGTTGTCTAGACAACCGTACATTATGGAGGGATGAATTTTGTTGGATCTTCAGAGTCCTTTGCCGCTGTATGTGCAGTTGCGAGAAATCATCAGAAAGAAGATCGAGGGCGGATCATGGGCTATAGGAGAGCAAATCCCTGGTGAACACGATCTGGTGAACCAGTACGGGGTGGCCCGGGCTACCGTTCGCCAGGCGATAATGGATCTGGTTAATGAAGGGCTGTTGTATCGCAAGCAGGGAAAAGGAACCTTTGTTTGCCGGGCCCGACGACAAGATACCATTGAACCATTGGTAAGCTTCACCGCGGAAATGACAGCCCGGGGACTTACTCCAGGAGCAGTTGTTTTGCAAATCGGGGATGCCCAATCTTTACCGGAAAACGTGGCTTATGTTATGGGCATTAAGACCAACATCCTTTATCTTGAACGATTAAGAACCGCCAACAATATAACTATTGCAATGGAGTACTCCTACCTTAGAAAAGACCATGTCAAAGGACTTACTGAGGAAGACCTTTCCGCAAGCCTTTACCAACTTCTGGTATATAAATTAAATGTGGACATTCGCCGAGT
>JBLMZW010000253.1:0-5674 GCA_050259035.1 Chitinophagales bacterium
TTGCCGTGGTAATCAAGGGAACTGTGACCGCCTATGCCATGGTTCCTTTAGGGGGGGACGAGGTTACGGAGGCCATTGCTGAAAAATACCTTCTTGATTTTAATACTGCTGAAAACGTGAAATGTCAGCTAAGAAATAATGAAATATTAGAGTTTACAGATATTTTGGGGAATCAGAATCAGGTAGAAGCTGCAGAAATGCAGAATGAAATTAAATCAATTATTAATGAATTGGCTAACAGGATTGCCTACGAGATAATGGCTATTAACCAAAAAAGACCTGACGCAGTTGTCTGCGTTGGAGGCGGCAGTCTTACTCCCAACCTGCTGGTGTCGCTGGCAGAAGCTCTGGAGCTTCCTCATAATAGAGTTGGAATACGTACCAGGGAGTCAATTGCACGGGTAAAAGGTGAATTTGCTGACCTGACCGGACCCCAGGCGGTTACACCGGTGGGAATAGGGCTGGTTGCTATGGAAGCTCAGTCTCTTCCTTTAATAAAAGTGAAAGTGTATAGCCGGGAGATTCCTATGTGGTGACTTGACGAGGTAACAGTCGGCTCAGCTTTATTAGCTTCAGGTGTTAACCTTTCTAATTTTCTGGGTCGTCCCGGAATGGGAATAACTCTTGAGTTAAACGGCAAATTGAAGGTATTTAGAGGATCAATGGGAACTCAACCGGTTATAAAGGTAAACGATGCGATTGCCCATCTGGATACCCCGATTAAGGAAGGGGATTCGATAGAATTTGTTCGAGGGCAGGATGGTCAGAACGCGGTCGTTAAAGTGCGGGATCTGGTAGATGCCAATTGGGGCACTGTGTTTGTAGATGGTAACCCTTTAGAGATCCCTCCACTGGTTATGGTGAATGGAGAAGATGTTGACCTTGATTTTGTAGTCCCTGATCGGGCGCAAATTGAGTATATAGAAGGACAAAGCGTCGCCGCAATATTACTCAGGAGTGGACGGGACCCCAATACCCTGGAACAGGGTTTTTACGACTATACATTAAATGGTATTTCTTCGCGATTAAAATGGGCTCCCTGTCAGGTCGAAGTTAACGGAACAGTTTGCAGCATGGATGCTGTTGGGGAATACGGAGTTTCCATTGAAACCCGAATAAACAATAGGGGTCCGGTTATTAAAGATATTTTAAAGCTGGAAGAAGTTATACAATACACTTCTATTGTTTTCAACGATGAAGAAATAGCTGTTCCGGATGGAGAACTTACTCTTAAGATGAATGGGGAAGATGTTTCTTTGGAACATCCGCTGGAAAACGGTGCATCAATACTGTTAGAAGTCAAGAAAGAGGATCTTATTTTAAGTGACATTTTTAAGGTGGTTAGAATAGCTCCCAATTCAGCAGGGAAGCTTGTTATTCGAGTCAATGGAGAAAGCGCCGGGTTTACTACACCTATAAAAAACCGGGATAAGGTCGATCTTTATTGGGAGCAAATCTAGAAATCGGTTCTAAAAAGAATAAATAAAACATTAGGACCTGCCAGGATACCCGGCAGGTCCTTTAACATCTAAAACAACGTTTTTACTCAATAGGCAATGGAAATACTAGAGATAACGATAAAAGTTAAAATAGGTCAGAAACTTCCCTTAAGAGATTAATAAAATGTTAAAACAAGACTTTGAAAAGTACCTGAGAAATAGTTTAAAATAAATTAAAGTCAAAAAAGGTCAAAGGGGTAAAGGCAGTTGAGAAGCTTATCTGATAAAATCGAACAATATATAAAAGCCCTGGTTGAACACAGTGATACTAACGAAGTAGAGATTCAGCGCATAGAATTGGCGGAAACATTCAGATGTGTACCTTCACAAATTACTTATGTACTTGCTACCAGGTTTACCGCTAACGAGGGTTTTCTAACCCAAAGTAAACGTGGAGGGAAGGGCTTCGTTCGAATCAAAAAAATCCAAAAAGATTTAGCTGCCTTGGTTAACAACCACCTTGACCAAGTCACAGCGGAAAAAGTCATAGAAGGATTAAAGGCTAAACAATTATTAACCACCAGGGAAGAAATCATTCTGAAAACTATAATAAATCGAAATGTGTTGGATCTCCCGGTGGAAGAAAGAGATTATGTCCGGTTCAGGATTATTAGTGCGGTAGTTAAATTACTGGAGGGCTAAGTTATGTTTTGCGAGGAATGCAAGGAAAGGCCTGCTGAAGTTCATATTGGTCAAATGGTTAATGGCAAAAAGGTAGAACTGCATTTATGTGGACACTGCGCCGCTAAGAAAGGATTTAGCTTTTTCAGCCTGGGAGATGCGCTATCTTTGCCAAAATTACTTGGCAGTCTTTTTGGGATTGGATATTCTCCTGTTGATCCTAACCAACAAGCGGAAATGAATGGACGCTGCCCCAATTGTGGAACAACTTTTTCTAATATTGGTCAGCAGGGTCGTTTGGGATGCAGGGAGTGCTATTCAACTTTCCAGAATCACCTGGAACCTATTTTAAGAAGGATTCATGGCAATAGCATGCATATTGGAAAAATTCCTAACCGGGGAGCCGGAAGAGTGAAACTTAAAAGACAGATAGAAGAACTAAAAGAAAAACTTCAAGCCGCCGTAGCCCGGGAGGAATATGAGGTAGCGGCTCAACTTCGGGATTCTGTTAAGAAGTTGGAAAAGGAATTGGGGTGATTAAATGTCAATCCAAGATATCATTGATAATAAACTTGTTAACTGGATGAAAGCAGATGGTCCTGAGAACCAAATTGTTATCAGCAGCCGAATCCGGTTGGCGAGAAATATTAATATGCTTCCGTTTCCACATTTGCTTGAAAACAATGAAGAAGCAGAAAAGATTATGCAGGCAATTCAAAAAGCCGTGACCAATAATCCAGAATTGGAATTAACCCGGCTAAGCCAGATATCCTCACTGGAGAAGCAGAATCTACTCGAAAAGCATCTTATAAGTCCCCAGCATGCAGAATCAAATGATGCCTTTCGTGGAGTTATTACTGACAAAAACGGTTCGATAACTATCATGATTAACGAAGAGGATCATCTGAGGATTCAATGCTTGGTACCTGGACTGCAGCTTAACCAAGCTTATAAATGGGCCGATGATATGGACGATTTTCTGGAAAAGGATTTAGAATACGCTTTTGACGAACGACGCGGATACCTTACTGCATGTCCAACCAATGTTGGAACTGGTATGCGGGCTTCAGTAATGCTGCACCTCCCCGCCATAGCTGCAGCGGATCAACAAAATCATATTTTTGGCAGCATGGCCCAATTTGGTCTAACAGTAAGGGGCCTTTACGGAGAAGGAACAGAGGCATTGGGCAACTTATATCAGATGTCCAACCAGGTTACACTAGGGTTGAACGAGGAAGACATTATTAACAACCTTTGGACGGTAACCCTGCACATAATAGAGCAGGAAAGAAATATTCGTGACTCGTTATTAAGACAGATGAAATATCAGATGGAAGATCGGGTATGGAGAGCATATGGGTTGTTAACCAATGCCCGGGTCATAACCTCCAACGAAGCCTTAAGCCTATTGTCGGATGTGAGATTGGGGTGTGACATGGGTATACTGCCTGCTATTCCAGCGATAACTTTGAATGAGTTAATTGTGGCTATCCGTCCGGCCCATCTGCAAAGAGCTGCCGGACGACATATGGATACTATGGAAAGGGATTTGCTACGGGCAGATATTATTAAAGCTAGCCTTCTGGGCCGGAAAAAGGAGGAAGAATAGTGTTGAGGAGATTTACGCAAAGAGCCCAAAAAGCTATACTGCTTGCTCAGGAAGAAGCTCGCGAGTTAAACCATCCCGCGGTTGGAACTGAGCATATTTTATTAGGAATTATTAAAGAAGGTGAAGGAATCGGGGCCCGGGCCCTGATTAACCTGGGAATTGATCCGGGTAAGGCTCGGGAGGAACTGATAAAGTTAATCGGACAACCCGGTGTCAGATCTGAAGAACCAAATGCAGACCTGCCGGTAACTCCCCGGGCCAAGAAAGTCCTGAACCTGGCTTTCAATGAGGCGCAGTTACAAGGGGTAAACTACGTAGGTACAGAGCACCTCTTATTGGCTTTACTGCTGGAGGAAGAAGGGGTAGCATCGCAGATTTTGACCGGTATAGGAGTAAGACTGGATGAAATAAGAGAACAGGTAATGCTTCTATTGGGAGGCGAAGGTCAGCAGGGAGCAGGCGATGGATTTGGGGAGGAAAAGATACCATCTTCACCTGCTATGTATTCCAGGAAAAATCGAGCCAAAAGTAAAACACCGGTCCTTGATTCCTTCAGCCGGGACCTTACTCAGATGGCCCGTGATCATAAATTAGACCCTGTCATCGGCAGGGACAAGGAAATTGAAAGGGTTGTTCAAATACTTTCCCGGCGCACCAAAAACAACCCGGTATTAATTGGGGATCCGGGGGTTGGAAAGACCGCAATTGTGGAGGGACTAGCGGAGAGAATTGTCGACAATAAAGTCCCCGAAGTACTGGCTGATAAAAAAGTGGTTGCTCTTGACCTTTCGACCATGGTTGCGGGGACTAAATACCGCGGTGAGTTCGAAGACCGGTTGACCAAAGTTGTTAACGAAATAAGGAATACCGGTGACGTTATAGTATTCATTGACGAGTTACACACCATGGTGGGAGCGGGAGCGGCTGAGGGAGCTATTGATGCCGCCAATATTTTAAAGCCCGCCCTATCTCGAGGAGAGTTCCAATGTGTAGGGGCTACTACCCTGGATGAATTCCGCAAACACATTGAGAAGGATGCCGCCCTGGAAAGAAGATTTCAGCCTATATTGGTCGAAGAACCCACGATAGAAGAAACCATAGCTATTTTGAAAGGGTTGCGGGATCGTTACGAAGCCCACCACGGAGTCAAGATCACTGACGATGCAATCAATGCAGCGGCCAAGCTTTCCTCCAGGTATATTAATGACCGGTTTTTGCCGGACAAAGCCATAGACCTTATTGATGAAGCATCGTCCCGGGTAAGACTGGCCAACTATGTAATACCTGAAGACCTTAAGGAAATGGAAGAAAAGCTAAACGACATCGTTAAAGAAAAACAGGAAGCAATTAACAACCAGGAATACGAAAAAGCTGCTTCTTTGCGTGATCGGGAACAACAAATTAAAGAAGAAATAGAAAAGCGGCGCAAGGAATGGGTTAACCACAGAAACCTGGAAAGCGGGGTAGTGGATGAAGAAGTAATCGCTGGTATCTTAGCCAGCTGGACCGGAGTTCCAGTTTCCAAATTGGCGGAAGAAGAATCAGAGCGGATGGTCAGGTTGGAAGAAGTACTGCATCAGAGAGTAATAGGACAAGATGAAGCCGTAACCGCCGTGGCACGGGCGGTTCGGAGGGCGAGAGCGGGACTGAAAGACCCCAAGAGGCCTATTGGTTCTTTTGTCTTTCTGGGACCAACCGGTGTTGGCAAGACTGAGCTGGCCAGAACACTGGCAGAGGCTATGTTCGGACAAGAAGACGCCCTTATCCGGTTGGATATGTCGGAGTATATGGAAAAACATGCGGTTGCCCGAATGATAGGGGCTCCGCCCGGATATGTGGGTTTTGAAGAGGGCGGTCAGCTCACGGAAAGAGTTCGCCGCAAACCCTATTCAGTTATTCTTCTGGATGAAATTGAAAAGGCTCACCCGGAGGTTTTTAATATCCT
>JBLMZW010000254.1:0-12309 GCA_050259035.1 Chitinophagales bacterium
CTGCCCCCAGGATATCGAATGGTGTTTGGTTGATGATACATTTTACATGGTCCAGAGCCGGCCCATCACTACGTTATACCCCATCCCGGAAGCGAGTGATCAGGAAAATCACGTTTATGTATCTGTCGGTCATCAACAAATGATGACTGACCCCATGAAGCCATTGGGACTGTCTTTTTTCCTGTTAACAACTCCTGCACCCATGCGTAAGGCTGGGGGAAGGCTGTTTGTTGATGTCACACATAATTTGGCTTCACCTGTCAGAAGAGAAATTTTATTAGATACCAAGGGGCCCTTCTTGGGACAACATGATCCACTCATAAGAGACGCGCTAATGACCATCTTAGAGCGAGATTTCATAAAATCGTTACCAGATGATAATTCCGCTAAAAGCAATACAGGTATGCCGTCTGCAGGTTTTCAAACCCAGATCGAAAACGATCCGGCCATCGTTTCTGATTTGATAAAAAGCAGTCAAAAATCGATAGAAGCATTAAAACAAAACATTAAGACGAAATCAGGATCAGATTTATTTGACTTTATTCGAGAAGATATCCAGCAACTAATGAAAATTATATTTGACCCACAAAGCATGGGTGTGATTATAACTGCTATGAAGGCTTCGTCATGGGTCAATGAAAAAATGCTGGAGTGGTTAGGTGAAAAAAATGCAGCCGACACACTTTCTCAATCGGTACGGGGCAATATTACTTCGGAAATGGGTCTGGAACTGCTGGGTGTCGCCGATGTGATTCGTCCTTACCCAGAAGTAATTGATTATTTACAACAGGTAAAAGATGATAACTTTTTGGATGAGCTGGTTAAGTTTGACGGCGGACGGGAAACCCGAGATGCTATCTATGGGTATCTCAACAAATACGGAATGCGATGTGTCGGAGAAATCGATATTACCAAAACGCGTTGGAGCGAAAAACCAGCTACCCTTGTCCCCATGATTCTCAGTAATGTCAAAAACTTTGAACCTGGTGCCGGCCAGCGGATATTTGAGCAAGGACGACAGGAAGCTTTGAAAAAAGAACAAGAGTTATTAGATCGATTGCAGCAATTACCGGATGGTGAACAAAGAGCCCAGGAAACAAAACGCATGATCGATTTGATCCGGAATTTCATCGGTTATCGTGAATATCCCAAATACGGCATGGTTAGTCGCTACTTCGTTTATAAGCAGGCTTTACTGAAAGAAGCCGAGCAACTCGTACAAGTGGGCGTTATTCATGAAAAAGAGGATATTTACTACCTCACTTTTGAGGAGCTTCACGACGCCGTACGCACCAATAAATTGGATTACCAGATTATCATCCAACGAAAAGGCGAGTACAAATTTTATGAAAAACTAACTCCCCCGCGTGTTATCACCTCCGATGGTGAGATCATTACCGGTGAGTACAAACGAAAAAGTCTCCCCGCTGAATCTATTATAGGCCTGCCGGTTTCTTCCGGAGTAATTGAGGGGCGGGCACGCGTCATCTTAAACCTGGAAGAGGCTGATCTGGAAGATGGAGATATCTTAGTAACCTCCTTTACTGACCCGAGCTGGACACCATTGTTTGTAGCCATAAAAGGTCTGGTTACGGAAGTGGGTGGGTTGATGACCCATGGAGCAGTTATCGCTCGTGAATATGGCTTACCAGCAGTTGTCGGAGTAGAAAATGCCACCAAACTGATTAAAGACGGACAGAGAATCCGGATAAATGGAACTGAAGGCTATGTGGAAATCCTATAATGGGGAGGATATTGCCTTCCTCCTGGGAAATTTAAAAAAATGAAATATAGTTTAAGGGGAGGCTTAAAGCCTCTCCTTAATATTTTAGGTATGCCACAATTTATAAAAAGGTTTCTGTGAGAAAACACAGAAACCTTAAATTGGTCGGTTATAACCTCATGATTTATAAATACATTCTTATTTTTTTATCCTTAATAAAAGTCTTAGACCCAGGAAAAGCTGTACCTTGAGAGAACCCATTTAGGCATCACAAAGCGGGCCGTGCGCAAGGGGTCTACCACCTGACAGATCTGAACATCCCCAACGGCACTCATCAACATCGAAATGTCTGAAAACGATAGATTAATTCTGGCGTCCAATATTTTGGCCATATCATTAGTGGCCTGCTCGACTGCCTCATCAATAGTCGGTGCTGAGGCAATAGTAGAGAAGTAATCTTGGTTTTCTAAGACCGGATTGGGTCTATCCCACATTTTGTGTAAACTCCAAATTGATGTAGAATAAGGCGGTAATATTAGGGGGCAAGCGGACAAGATAGTCAGCTGCCCCCTTTAAAATTGCATTATACGTTAAATACCATGGGTGTCAATCCTATTTGATAGTATTGTAAAAATTTTTCTACTGTCAGCCATGGCACCGCTGCTGCTTAAGATATTACCCCAGGCATCATAGGTATAGCTGGCAACTACATTACCACTCTGGTCAGTAAGCTGGACTACATCGCCGTGACCATTGTAATGGTAATAGTAGGTCGCACTACCGGTAGACATACTGAGCAGCAGACCATCTGCCAAGTAGGTGTATAAAGCGGTCAGGTTGCCGCTGGCATCGGTTTCGTAGAGTACCTGGATACTGGTCAGCTTAGGCTTTAACTATTGAATAACCTAACTAATTAAAAAATAACCCCGGCGTCAATTGCACTAGACGCCGGGATAATCACTAGATGGGCTCTACAGTTACTATAGGTTCCTTATCATTAAGCACTTCAATAATTTCATCCTCGGTAACAAGAACATAGTGAATTAATTTGTTTTGAACGTCATCATATAACCCATAATGCTGTTCTTCAAACCATTTTATATATTCAGAATCCTTTAATATAAAGAACGTCCATGCATAATTAAGATGTAGTCTTTTCCTCCACTCTCCATACATATCTCTAAATCTTAAACTCATCGATTCCAATGTTGTTCGAAATGCTAGTACTTGTCCTTCAAAATGGACAACGAATCGGTAGTGTTTATTTGTTAAACAAACATTAACACCATTTTCATCCCATTTCCACCCATCAAGGTCAAGTAATTCCTCAGGTATTAAGTCATCTGGCCTCCACAATACTACACTATCCATAGTATCACCTACTTGTCATATCTAATTTTTTTATTCCCGATTTCTAACGTCCATCTGTTTTGCCCATCCATATAACTTTTGTGAACATTAACTCTAGTCCCATTCGACAATTTACCAGTTAAACCTCCATTCGATGTTTTTTTGATACCTTGTAGACCCATCGAATTGAAATCCGAAACCGCCTTTGAATATCCTCCAGCCTTTTCATACATATATGTGCCGCCTTTAGTTTTTCGAATAAAACCAGCTGACCCTACAATGTCATCAACAGATCTTACAATAGCCTTAACAACTGCCTTTTTAAACGGTGCATGCCTGGCTATTTTTACTGCCTTAACCCCGGTCTTAACAATCTTTCCTCCTGGGAAGACTGATCCGGCCAGGAATACAGCGGCCAATGCTTTATCGGTTTTCGAAGAACTCGGGGAGGCCAGAGTCTGGACATCTTTATATGAGTCATACACACACCAGGCATAGTAAGCACCCAAAACTACGAACCAGATAAAATTGCCATCTGGATCTATAGCATTTACCGGGTTATTCTGGCAGTAAGCGTAAGCATTTACCGTAACCTGGTCGGGGTCAGCTTCCCGGCTGATAGCAAATGGAGAGAAAGTTAGCTACTTTCTCTCCAAAAATAACATCTCCTATTTTTTATCGTGTTTGTGGATTCTATCCCTAAGCTTAACTAATGAATTATAATAGAGTACGCCAAACACCCCAGCTATAATTAATACCGCTACGGCTATCATTGTAGGTGTTTTTATACCTACTATTATTACGATGCTTCCAATAAGTCCACCAAGTACACTGCTTATACGTCCAGCTTGTACTTCTGTTCGTCCTTTATTTCGAAAAATTTTATATAACGCATAGCAGACTCCTCCAGTGACAAGTAAGGAGCTAATTATTAAAAAAACTCCATAACTGCTATTTGATATATTCATTCGTGGTTTCTCCTTTTTTATTGGACTTTCCTGTGTCTTTTTGAACGTTTCCCTTTGGATTTAAGCTTCTTGAGAATCCTTTTAGCCCTGCTCAAATCAACTTTATTCTTCGGATTTTTCCAATTAGCTACACCATAAGCCCCAGAACCTCCTGCAATCCCTTGTTGGATAGTTCTTGCTAAATCCCCTTTACCAAATCCCGTTAATCCTAGAGCACATTGTAACCCAAATTGTTTACCATTGATTTCTTCATTTAACCAAGCAAGAGTATTTAAAACCATAGAAAGAACACCTACAGCTGTGGCACCCATCATCCATACGGGTGCACCAGAAATGAGTATACCAAGGGCAACACCAAAGCTTACTACACCTAATACAGCACCAGCTGTAGACAACCAACTATGACCATCTGGATCAATTCTATTAACAGGGTTATTTTCACAGTAGGCATATTGATTGAGACTTAGAGGTTCATCTAAAAAACCCTGAAACTTATCTCTTGAAATGAATCTTCCGAGGTTGGATGAGTAATACCGAGAATTAAGATAATACACCCCGCTTTCGCTGTCGAAACGGTATCCAGCGTAGCGATAGGGGTTGCTGTTAGCCATCGCCCCGCTACTGTTTAAGATATTACCCCAGGCATCATAGGTGTAGCTGGCTACCACATTACCGCTTTGGTCGGTAAGCTGGACTACATCACCGTGACCCTTATAGTGTAGCAAATAGCCCACCACTATAAGGGTGAGCTACATGCTATTAGCTGTTCTTAACAGCTTTAATTATTAATAATTCCCCATTCTTGTCTTCCGCTTTCGGTCATATCGAACCAAAGGTCCTCAATTACTTCAAAATTCCTTAAAGTACTAATGTTAACTTCCTTAGGATATACAATTTCTATATATCCACCAAGATAAAGTAAATCAAGTTCCTCGATCAATTGCTCTTTTGTGTATTGAACACCAAGATAGTTGAGATATTCCATTATCTGTACAATTGTTTCAATGTCATCAGCAAGGGAATCTAGTACTACTTCACGTAAAGTCATTGTTTCATCACCTCTCTTATTGTTTACCGTAAGGACGGTAATGAGGGTTCTCGATATGCTTTCCGTTACTATCCTTTAATGTATGTCTGTAGATTCTCTCACCTGTTTTTCTGTTAACAAAAACCTCCTCAATACTTACTCCACCTTTGTTACCTTTCTTAGTTGAGGCAACAACAGATTCACCTAATTTTTTCCAGTTACCTGGATTCTTTTCAATGTCAGCAAGCAGTTCTTTGAAGGGTCTATTTAATACCTTTTTGACAATCGCCTTTTTAAATGGCGCATGCCTGGCTACCTTAGCTGCCTTAACTCCAGTCTTAACAATCTTTCCTCCAGGGAAGACTGATCCAGCCAGGAATACAGCGGCTAAAGCTTTATCGGTTTTCGAAGAACTTGGGGAGGCCAGAGTCTGGACATCTTTATATGAGTCATACACACACCAGGCATAATAGGCACCTAATACTACAAACCAGATAAAATTGCCATCCGGATCTATAGCATTTACCGGGTTATTCTGGCAGTAAGCGTAAGCATTTACCGTAGCTTGATCGGGGTCAGCTTCCCGGCTGATGAACCTGCCTAAATCAGGGTTGTAATACCGATCCATCAGGTAATACAGCCCGGTTTCGTTATCATACCGGTACCCGGCATAACGATAGGGGTTGCTGTTAGCCATAGCCCCGCTGCTGTTTAAGATATTACCCCAGGCATCATAGGTATAGCTGGCTACCACATTGCCGCTCTGGTCAGTGAGTTGCACCACATCCCCGTGAGCATTGTAGTGGTAATAATAAGTGGCACTGCCGATCGACATACTGAGCAGCAGCCCATCTGCCGAATAGGTGTATAGGGCGGTCAGGTTACCGCTGGCATCGGTTTCATAGAGTACCCGGATACTGGTGCCATCATAGTGATAGTTGGTGGTTATACTTCCAACTACAGATTTTACCCTTCGGCCATCAGCATCATACTCATACTGGGCAATCAGGCTGTTGTCGGACTTCTGTCTTACCTCGGTAAGGCGACCATCAGCGTCCCAGGTGTATTTTTTACTGCCGTCATCGGTTAAATTTCCGTTGTCATCATAGGTGCAGGTCTGACCGCCAACACTTACTAGATTGGTCTTAGTTGCATCATAACCATAATCGATTGTACTGAGTACACTGCCCCCGGAGTCTTTGACAATTTTCTTGGTCCGGTTACCCAGGGCATCATACTCATAATTAAATGTATTGGTGGATTGCGGGTCTGTCTCGGATAATAGCTGGTTTACATTGTCATAGGTGTAGGTTATGACCTTTCCCGTATTATCCGTCACCGTATCCCGGTTACCGTTAGCATCATAGTGGTAAGCAAAACCGGATAAAATAGTTCCGTCAGCTTTGGTGTTCAATAATCCGGTTAACTTGTCGGCCCCATCGTACTGCTGGTTGGACGCGGTCCCGTTACCAGAATTAACCTGAACCAAATTATCTTTTTCATCATAGATAAACTTGCTCTTATTCTGGTTATGATCAGTCAGCAAGATATTCTTGTCAGTAATGCTGTATTCATAGTTGGCGGTATAGTTGCTGGCTCCGACCGTAACCTTGTTGGTCAACCGGTTCCCGTTTTTATCAAAGGTATACTCCTGGGTACTGTTATCAGGAGCAGTCACTTTCTTAAGGCGGCTGGCGGTATCAAAAAGGTAATTCCAGGTCTTATTGACTATGTTGTCCTGAACGCTGGTCCGGTTACCATTGGCATCATAGCCAAAGGTATATTTCGTCGTTCCATCGAAGGTTACCTGTTCCAGCCGGTTCGCCTTGTTATAAACAAAGCCCACTTTTTTACCATTGGGATACTCGATGGCGGTCTGATTGCCGCTTGCATCATAAATAAAATTGGTAACCTTGTTTAAAGCATCAGTGATGCTGGTTAACAGATTTCTTGAGTTATAGCTGTAACCGGTGGTGTTATAGACCGAAGTCTCAGCTTGATTCTTGTTTTGCACCTGAGTCCGATTACCGTTGGTATCATAGGTGTAAACAGTTTTCAGGTCTATCCCAGTAGGAAGAGTGACTTTCTTTAACTGGTCAAGATTATCATAGTCAAAGCTGGTAGTGTTGCCTTTGGCATCAGTACTGGTCTTGGTATTGCCCCAGGTATCATAAGTGTAACTAACATAATTGCCCAGGGGGTCGGTTTCCCGGGTAACATAGTTATTGGCTCCCTTACCATTGCCGTCAGCCTGGTTATAGTCATAGGAAGAAGTGATTATTCCTTCCTGCAGTCGGATGGCATCAAAATAAACGGTACCAGTGAAGGTATTAGCGGTAGCAACCGGCCTGATATAGGCCGTACCCGACGGAGCAGCATTGGCATCCACATGGGCTTCCAGTCGAGTCCAATCGGTGGTGGCATCAGGCAGTTTATTGCTTTCCTGCGCAGACAACAGATTATAACTGCTATCATAGAAGTTAATCTTTACGAAAGCATTATTTAGATTGGAGAGTCCGGAGGATTTGACAAAACTACTAACCGTATAGGATTTACTTGCATCGTATGGGGTATAGTAATCGGGGGCATAGCCTGCCCATCCTGTGGGATTGGTAATTTTTATGCTCCGGTTGCCGATGAAGGTCTCGGTAGTTTCCCAACTAAAGGGTATACCGGTTGTATTTTCCCAGTACTCGGGGGTGGTAACCCCTCTTTCAAAGCTAGAATTATCTATATAGTTATAAGCCGAGGTAAAAGGTGTTTTTTCCATCTGCATCCCGTCAAAGCTGACGACACCACTGTTAGTGGTGACTACTAATGCACCTTTTATCTTGGCAGTACCTGTTGGCAGCTCACTTTTCGGTACCACCAGCTGCAGCTTATTCCACCCGTTGGCTTCTCCAATGGGGTTATCCTTCACCTGATCGATAAAAACATTATTACTATCATAGCAATCAAATTTTATATAGGCGCTGTTACCTGCAGCCACCGAAGATGCTTTAACATAAACGCTTAAAGCATAGCAGTTCGCGCTGTCAACCATTATCTGGGATGAACTGCTCACCACTACATAACCGTTGACATTGCTGATGGTAATTCCTCTATTTCCAATATACGGGTCGGTTCCCCAGGTTACCGTTGCTGTATCGCTTATGGTAGGAGGATCAAATTTGTCGGGCCAGTTATCGGCATCGGCATCACGTTCAAAGCTGGAATTGACAACAATGTTATCGGCCAGGCCCATCGGACTGGTTTGACTGGTGACATTGCCCTGATTATAGGAACTGGCCATAGAAGTAGCCAGGGCATCCTGGAAGCTGATTGGATTACGTTTGGCATCATAAAAGTTCTTTCCAGTTGTGGTGTTATAGGCATCAGATGTAGGATCGTTCGCGTTACCGTCCTTTTCAGTTAACAAATCATTATTGCTGTTATAGGTGAAGGTATCATTTATTTGGGCTGCTGTACCATCATTCGTTTTCGATGTTGTTAGGTTGCCATTGCTGTCATAGGTGTTGGTCAGACTATCGCCGCCGCCTGAAGCATTAGCATTGGCATCTTTCATGGTTGATAGACTATTCGGATGCTGACCATCAGCATTCCAGGTATAGGTGGTCAGATAGTTCAAACCGCTGGGGTCTACACGGGACTCTAAAACATTACCGTTTTCGTTATATTGGTATTTGATCTTTTTACCATTGCCATCATAGAAGGCCGAATACATATTAGCCCGGTCAACGGTGTAGGTCATGGGGGCAATAAATTCGGAAGCGGAACTACCTTCTTCTAACTGTACCGCATCAAACCAGGAGGTACCGCTTCCGGTGGCGTTGGACACGGCGACTTTTACCCTGACATAAGTTGTTCCTGTGGGCAGGGCATTACTCGCCAGACTGCTGGTCACCCGCTGCCAGGCAAAGGTCCCAGGCTTATCGGTACGGGCAAACTCGCCCAGACTCTGATTGCTGCTGTTATAGGCAATAAGGGATAGAACGGCATTCTGAGTACCCGAGGTTTGCGAACCCTTGATATAACCGCTTAGGGTATAGGCTTTACTCCGATCCACGGGGATGGGATCAGATTGATAGACGGAATAGGTTTTAGCATTGGTGCTGGCAGCGGTTATTTTAAAGCTCCCAGAGCCAAAAGTGGTCTGGCTGTTTAAGTCACAGCTGCCGGTTCCGCTCTGCCCATCAATTAAAGCCCAGAGATCAGGTATAGTGTTACCATCACCATCAACCTCGAAATTCGAATTCATAACCTTGTTGATCGAGTTGATACTCTGTACCCGGTCATCAGTGGTGTAATAATAATAGGTCTTGTATCCTTTAGGATCAGTTACGGCAATAAGATTATGATTACTGTCATACTCAAAATAGGTGGTTATCGCATCTGCGGTTCCGGCAGCATTGGTAACACTGGTCAAATCACCTGCAGCGCTGTAACCATAGGTAGTCTGCCTGCCGCCATAATCAGTAACCGAAGCAACCCGATTGTTGCCCCCATAAACAATTGCCGTGGTTCGTCCCGACGGGTCGGTGATTGTCGTTACCTTCCCGCTGGTATAAGTGTAGGTTAAGTTATTGCCTCGGGCATCAGTGATACTGGTTAGTAAACCGGCACTGGAGAAGTTGTATTTAAGCCCGCTTTTTTCTGTAATCGTGTAGGTGTTATCACCATTCTTGATCAGGGTTAGAAACAAGCCCGGAGGAGATGTATAAGTTCCATCGGTTTGCTGTTCAAAATAGTGAACAGTCCTATCCAGGTCAATATATTGAATAGGACCTTTAGCCACCGGAGTGATTTTCATATCCAGTTCAGAATTCCAGCCATAGCCAAAGTTGCCGTCATCATAGGTAGAACGGCTGTTGTAGGTCCTGGTAATAGTAGCCGGAATCCCACGGCCGGGGATATTAACATCAGAATAAGACAGCATCAGGTTGCCGTTGGCAATATGGACATTATTGTTATAAGTCCAGAAGCTTTCATCACCCAGCGGATTGACGTCGTAATTGATAACCAGCTTGGGCTTATCTGTCGTGTAATCGCAGGAGCGAAAGACCCGGCGCTGTACTCCTTCATCCGAGAGTTTTAAGGCTATGCCATAGTTATTAAGCCCACTGCTATACCAGTTCCTGACCAGATTGGAGGTATCAAAGTTATACCAACCAATAATATTCTGGGTTAATGAAGACTCCGGAGAAGCAGCCAGGGTAGGCTGGTTATTCCAGGTGACTGACCCGGCAGACCAATCGGCAGCAACTCGATATAGCTGAACCGTGGGGGTGGTACTATAGCTGCCATATTGATAAAAACTCATGGTAGCGGAATTGATCCAGGAACCACTGGGCAGCGCCGGTAAGCGATACCATAAAAAAGATCTGGTGATCCCCAGCCCTCCTGAAGGATCATAACCCGCCGTTAGAAAGGTCGAAGTAGAATAATTGGTAGTCGGATAGTTATTAGAAACATAGGTGTCCTGTCCTTCAAAGCCTGTCTTAGGTAAGTCGATGGTGGGATCAATGGTTACCGGGTAAACTCTAGCCGGATCTTTCAGCCAGGCATCATCCGGAACCAGATCAACAAACAGATTGGCCCCTTCTTCCCTTACCGTCATAGTAACGGCATCACTGTATCCTTCCCCGCTATCCATCATATAAGGGCGGGTAATAAACCAGAGCTTCTCGCCATTCTGATCGTAAAAACCTATTGAGCCGTCTGCTTCAACTTTATAGGTAACATTGGTGAGTCTTAGTTGGAAGGTTAATCGGTTGATCTTCTGGTATTTATCGAGGACTATATCTTCCTTAAGGCTTTCATTTCCGACACTGTAATCAAGATTAACCGGGGTGCCGGTTCCGCTCCTTGGGAATAAGATATTTTATTACCATTGACTTTGCCAGAATTGATAAGTAATCCTAAAGGACGCATTTCCAGTTTGTAATTGCCGATTGAAAAACTGGTAAGCTGATTGCTGTTGGTTTTATCACTGAATTGCACTTTAAAACGATTGGCCTTATTCGTATAAGTATAGTCACCATCCTGGGTGGGAATCAGGGTATTATCAATGTCTTCCCAACGGCCGTTCTTCTTGTAATGTATGTTGTCTAGGTTGACCTCTTCGGTCATAGTACCATCTGGGTTGATAAACCGCTTGGAGTTAGCTGTGCGGTAGTCAGGTAGTTCCACTCGGTCCTTTCGATTTATACTAGTCTTTTCTTGATTCTGCTCCAGAGCTATGGCTGGCTTAAGAGGAAATAGGGGATAAAGTATGGAGAAAATGAAGGTAATAATGAGAACAATACTGGTGCGAAATAAATTGCTTCGACTGTGGTACATATATTCTCCTCCAAAGTGTAAATAAATTTGGGATACAAATACAGGTTTATAATTTTGACCCTATAAACCCAAAAACCTTTAAGTAAATAATGGTGAAAAACCCAAAATGACACTCAGAAAAAGAGTAATGTAACCATGGATATTTCATTAAATAATTACATCAAAAAAGGGGTATCACGCCTTGTTTGCTAAACCTTTGACAATTTTCTATTTACCAGTTAAATCTTTTATTAATTTTAAACGGGGACAGGCGGACGAAATAGTCAACTGCCCCGTTTAAATTGCAATTATATGTTAAACGCCATGAGTTACAATTCTATTTGATCCTATCTTCGAAGTAGATTTCGAGCTGAGAATGGATGCGGCCCCAGTCTTGACGCCGCCCCGTCCATTTCCTGGTGATATCGATCATAGCCAGGTATAGCATTTTTAACAGACTATCATCGGTCGGAAAAACTGACTTGCTTTTCGTAACCTTGCGGAGTTGTCGATTAAAACCTTCGATAGTATTAGTGGTGTAAACCAGTTTTCTAACCTCTACTGGGTACTTGAAATAGGTGGATAGATTAGCCCAGTTACTTCGCCAAGAAAGGGCTATTTTGGGGTATTTACCTCCCCATTTTTCATTAAAGCTATCCAATTCATAAAGAGCAGTTTGCTCGTCAACTGCGGTATATACTTTCTTGAGATCCACCATTAAGGCCTTGATATCTTTGTAAGATACAAACTTAGTGGTATTACGAATCTGATGAATGATACATTGCTGAATTTCAGTTTTAGGGAATACCGCTTCAATGGCATTGGTAAACCCAGTTAAGCCATCCACACAGGCAATAAGAATATCTTCAACACCACGATTTTTCAGCCCATTCATAACCGAGAGCCAGAATTTAGCGCTTTCA
>JBLMZW010000255.1:0-3437 GCA_050259035.1 Chitinophagales bacterium
ATGAATATTATCCGCAGAAGAATCGCTGAATTAAAGGCTTCGAACAATCTCGGTCAAGGCCAGGCGGCCAGGCCAGCCGATGCAGTGCTTAACCACTATTTGATCAGAGCGGGCAACCGGATGCAGGATCGCATACCCATCAATAAGGACCTCTTTATCATCGGCCGCAGTCAAAGTGCCGATCATATCGTGATGGACTCGGGTGTTTCCAGAATACACATGGAGTTCATACGAGTACAAAACCGGTTGGCAGTACGCGATCTGAACTCTACCAATGGAACCTATATCAACGGACAGCGGATCGAACCATATGCCATAAACTTCGTAAACAAGGGTGATCACATAAAATTGGCCGGTGTCGAATATGAATTTGTTTAAAACCCGACAGAGCTTAAAGACACTGCTCTGCCTGGATACATCCCTATTACTGGTGGAAGAATTAATGCTGAAAACATAGAATATTTGGTAGTTACCAGGATGAATAAGTCAATCCTATAGATGAAAACAATTCAAGGATCTGAGGCCAGTTGATAAGAGAACTGGCCTTTTCGTTTGGATTGAAAACGGTCTACCTGACGCGAACATTTTAGCCGTGTTTATCATAGATTTATCATTGTGCCATCATTGTTGCGGCTCATTAAAATATTTTAGAATTGCCTTAAAGGCATTACCATGGCAGGAAAACGAAAGAAAAGTTTATATGTCATTACATTTTATCAAAAATATAAAAGAAGAGGGCCGATAAGGTCTGGGTACACGATAGATCTGAGGGTGTGCCGCGAAATGGCTGACAGTAGATGCTAACAATCAGAATGGAATACAAATTACAAGTTTTCCACTAAAGCGCGAAAGGGTGAGGGGACTATGCTATCAACTAAGTGATATACCCGATGTTATCAGTTAAGACATGGAAATATAGTGGGCGTCAGGTCATGTAATTCATTTGGGGGGGTATTTTTAATGGCTAAAAGAGGTACATCGAATGCACCAATGATTTTGGGCATCGTAGGCGCACTGGTTTCTTTACCCAATGTACTTTGTTTGGGTATGTGCGGAGCTGCTGCTGCGGGAGATAGCTCAGGGGCAGTTCTGGGATTCGTTCCAGTGGTATTGGGTTTTATTGCCGCTTTCTTAGGTAAATCGAAGCCTGCTTTATGCGGTATAATGATGATCATTTGTGCCATCCTGGCATTGGTCACGGTTATTTTAACTGCATTCACATCTTTATTTGGTTGGGCTGCTTTAATACTTTTCATTATCGCAGGAATATATGCTTTTATTCAGCCAATGGAGGAAACGGAAATTCCTATAAACTAGATAACAACCTGACCCCACTTATATTTATATTAAACATTCAATGAGGTTAATAGTATGAGACATCCATTAATCGACCTGGGAACCTTTCCAATATACAAAACCATGGGTGGTTTGGGATTTATTCTGGGTTTACTGCTTTTAATGCACAACCTGAAGAATTACAACATAGGGGAAATAAAAAAGGATCGATTATTGCTTCTGTTAGCAATATCGTTTCTGATAGGAATGGCTTTGTCTAATATAGGTAATTGGTTGGTAATGCCCTCCTTGTGGCATGAGGGATTACTGGCCAGAATTCAACATGCAGGCCTATCTTATTATTTTGGTTTAATCGGCTTTTTGACAGCTTCCGCCGCCCTTCTAAAAATCTTTGATTTTAAGGTAGGAGAATGCTTGAACTACTGCATTCCATCGCTTTTATTGTTTCATTCATTAGGGCGAATGGGATGTTCACTGGCCGGGTGTTGTTATGGCAAGATCGTTAACTGGGATTTTTTCAGCATCATTGCCATCGTCAGGTTCCCTGCCCGGGAAATCGAGGTCGTATGTTTGTTTGTACTCTTCCTTATCGTTCAGTTTATTGTTAAAAGAAACAGACTGGTCTTATATTGTCTGACTTATCCCCTAATCAGGTTTTTCCTTGAATTTGGCCGGGGGGATTATCGAGGGATATCATTTATGGGCGGTCTCTCTATTGCTCAGGTCATATCTGTAGTATTGTTTACTGCCGCTGTAATCTATTTATTATTAGCCTGGTTTAGAGGACAAAGTCTAACGTTTCTTGAGGAAAAACCATCGGGTAAATTAGCGTAACAGAGACCTTGTTTATGCGCTTCTGAAACTACATAAGTTCCAGTTATTGAAGGTAACCCTGTTCCACTACTTTCATTGATTTATCATCTCGGCATCATTGTTTCAGCCGGGGGCAGGATTTATATTAAATATACAGAATAAAGTATTTCCAGGGAATTAATACCTGAAAAGCTATCTAAAGAAATTAAGAAAATGAACCAACCCGTTAAGTCGGTTATGATCGAAGTATCCAGGTCTGGTATTCGGTTCAAATATATGAAGCAATAAAAATTGGGGGGGAACGGAATGAAAAACTGTTCCAGGTGTGGGGCGCCAATGCCCGACAATGCCGGTTTTTGCGGTAATTGCGGCGGAACGATGCTGCAGTCCGAAACCGTTAGGGTTACCACCGGTAATCAAAATGCCGGCTTGGGCATGAAGTTCAAGCTTATTGCTGGTGCTGTCCTGTCCATTTTGCTGGTAGCCGGAGGCTATCTGGGCTGGAACAGCTTGAATTCGGAGGCCAGGTTTGAGAAGAAGCTGGAACTGGCCGTCAAATATCTTAACGAAAATAAATATGACGAGGCGATTTTAGCCTACAACGATGCTATCAAGATCGATCCGAAGAACATGGAAGCCCGGGTGGGATTAGCCCAGGCCTATATTGGCAAAGGTGATTTTGTCCAGGCTGACAAGGCCGTAGATACGGCCAAGCAAGTAGGGGCAATAAGTCCTGAACAATATCAACTCTTGATTGAAGCTTATATAGATAAAGATAAATTTAAAGAAGCCGATCAACTACTGGTTGAAGCGCAGGGGGAATATAAAGATAACGGTATATTGGCCGATACTGCCAAGCTATTAACCCAGGAAAAGGCGAAGTTAGAGGATCAAAATGCTGCCGTTCCGGTGGAACCGCCCCCGGCAGAGGTAGTCGAAACACCAGATAAAACCGCCACAGCTCCGGCCGTAAAGCCCAATACGAAAACAACTCCGGAATCCGTTGACAATACAACCGATTCCGGTTCAGTATCAAACATCTACTAAAGATGAAGTACTCAAAAATGTTTTATAAATGGGGGAATGATAACGTGGAGAGAGAGAGTAGGGGTATTTGTGCATTTGCAGCCATTTTTATGGTGGCTATTATTGGGTTGCTATTAAATGCCTCACCCGCCCTGGCCTGGGATACGTGGCCGGCGGCTACCAATGAGGACCCCAATCATGCCTGGACCGTGGTCTTTGATAAGGCAATGAACACTGCGACTATCAATAGTGATAACATCTATGTCTCCAATGATATATATGGCAGCAGCAGGGTAGCCGGA
>JBLMZW010000256.1:0-26216 GCA_050259035.1 Chitinophagales bacterium
CGTCCGGGGGCCTCTCCCAAAGGAGTCCAGCCCCACCAAACAGTGTATTTGTTATCTGTATCGAGAAACAGTTAGAAATACTTTAACACTAAAAAAGACCCTTGACGGGTCTCTTTTATCATTTTATTTTAATGTTTTTCAGGTATAGTTTATTCCTTATCCTCAGGATTCTTAACCGCTTTCATCAGGCCTTCCAATCCCTTGGCGGCTACGCTGGCCTGCCGGTTAGCCTCAGTTATCTCATCGAATACTTCTTTGCGGTAAACCGGTACACTCCGGGGTGCGTTAATTCCTATTCTTATCTGGTCTCCCTGGATATCCACCACCACAATCTCGATATCATCACCGATTATCAGGCTCTCGTTCTTCTTCCTCGTCAATACCAACATTCGTTAAGCCCCCCTTACCTTGCCTGGGCCTGTTTTTTCCCATCCTGTGGGAAAATCAAGTGGTTGGTTAAGTAAGGGCTCTGCGGTGGAATTGCCTGGATACCTCGATTATGCTTTATGCTTATCAAAACAGGTGCCAGAAGGTTAGCGGTGGTACGGTGAAAATCTTCGGGAATGGAGAGAATAACGTAGACCAGCATATCCTCTTCCTTCTCAACCTCCAGAAATGCCAGAGCATCTGAGCTTACATGCAGTTCATAGTCAGGAAAAAACACCCGCGGATTGGTTACCACAAACACCAGATCCGGCTTCTGGGCCGACTGCATAAAGCAGAAAGGGCTTCCCGGCTCACTCTCGATGAAGATAAAGCCCTTCTCCTCAGTAAAGCCCGGTAGGCCCAATGGAAAACCTACGATCTGCTCCTCTTTCACCTCAATTTCACCAAAACGGGAAGTCTTAACTTTCATTTCCTACCCTCTCTTCTAAAGGATTTATTGCATGCGGTTTACCCCGCCCTATACCCTATGTTTATCCTACCATCTCCAGATCGCCCTGAAGATATACCCTGATCTCTGGTTCAACCAGATAAAAAGCTCGAATGTTTTCCCACCTGGACCTAATCCTTAACAGCTCCATGTTCGATTTAACCTTGAGTTCGGATGGTGTAGCTTTAACCTCTACGTCAGAGGTTTCAAAGTTTATTTCTGGTGGTTGTTTGGGTACCACAGCAATATTATACTCTCTGATATTAAAGCTTTCATCCCGGGCCAGGTCTGCCAGGGTATAACCTTTCTGTGGTTCTGATAGACGATCCCCTTCCTTAACAGTCTGGCCTATCTCATTTAAAACATGGTCTTCGGCCTGCCCGGCGAAATAATCAACCATGGCTTTCGGGCTGCGTATCCCCATGTCCTCCCAGCACCTGGTATAATCTATATCGATTTTCGGGTAATCAAACTTAATCTTTAATTTTGCATCTTTTGATTCCAGCAAAAAGCTGCCGGGTACCCTATCTATTTTCATAGTTGGTAACCGGAAGCTTAAACCTAAAACGGCATTTTGTTGTTCAATGCGCAGTTGCATCCTTGCACCCCCCGAGAAATCGGAGGTCTCCCTCAGCCTGAGGTTAATAATTTCTTACTTAAAATATACACTATTTTCCTTATTATTTCAAAAAATCTACCAGGGTCGGTTGAATAATACGACTACCGGCTGAGAGGGATGCTTTATAAACGTTCTCCTGCGCCATTAGTTCCATTATTACTTTTGCCATATCAGCATCTTCAACGTTACTCAACAACTCAGTATAGTTGGCGGTGGCATCAATCAGGCGATTTTTCTGTGTCTCAAGGCGGTTAGTCTTAGCCCCCACTCGGGCTTGAGCATTAATCAGCATCGAAAACTCGTCGTCGATTTCGCCTATGCGTTCGGAAACCCGATCATAGAAACTGCTGTACAGTAAATCAGTATCCAGGTTTTCTGCGCCAGTGGATTCGGTTACCAGAGTACGCTGTAATTCAGTGGATAAACTGCGAAGAGTCTGAAATATCCCGGAATTACTGGTATCAAAGTTAATACCGGTAGTAAAAGACGCGGTCTCGCCGTCAGCCATTCCGCGAATATTAAGTTTTAGATTGGCGTTGTTCCATTCTCCTTCTTCATTAATATTGAAGTAACTGAGGTTAATATCCTGCGGCACCTCAACATTTTGATCCAGCACCAGGGTTCTGGAGAAATTCAAGGCAGGGTCGCTGGTATTGGTTCCCTGTAGAACTATTGATTTATCACCGGCGTTGCTGGCTGCAGTAACATGGTAAACCAGCTTATCTCCCACCGTAATATTATCCGCTGGAACAAAACTAAGATTATTAATGGTAATATCACCGATGGTCATGTTTTGGGTGGTTGCTCCATCGGCTTTTAAAGTAATATCCTGGTGAAAGCTTTTATAGGTTCCATCCTTGGCTACCTGATTAGATATAACGCGAAAGGTTACATCGGTTCCCGCCTTGTCAACAACCTCTAAAAGGATATCCCCGTTATAATCTAAATCAACCGGCAGGGTTTCTGTGCGCAGGGTTAGCTGGGAGGGAATCGGGGCCTTCTGTATGTATTCTGTAACCGGTTGGGTTCCGGGTTCCAGGGTTGCGACTGCTGCTGCCAAACCAGTATGAGTGGTAATCCCATACTGATAATTGGCAGGAAGACCATCTCCGAAAACTCCTGTCATATAATTGGATTCAGTTGTCCAGCCAACTACCTCAGGGGACTGTAAGAGAGTTTTAGTCGGCAGTTCCAGGCTGCTGTTTTTACTGTAGCCTTCACCATCCAGCCAGAAACCTTTCAGATCCAGGGTAGACTTATCCCGGACGATACTATCGGCGAAAACCCAGTTCCTGGTTTCCGTGTTGTCCTCGGGTCCGGTCATGGTTATTACCCGATCCTGGGACTCCACCTCATTCACCGGGGGAACCGTTTGAACCACCCAGGAATCGCCCGTAGAGAAGTGGGACACGTCTTGCAGCTTCATCTGGGAAAACTGAAACTGGCTGGTGAAGTCATAATAGTCATATACACTTTCTCCTTCAGGAACCTGCAGGCTTTCTACATTTTCGTAAGCTGCTTTCTTTGTTTTCTGGGCGATATCCACGAAATTATCCTGCCCGTTGGTATTCAGCCAGATCCTTTCATTGGTATCAAAATACTTGGACTCGCCGCTGAATTTATCCACCAGGTGGCATTTAACCTTGACCTGCACCCGCTGGTTAGCAGCATCGACTTCAGTAATTTCGAACAAAAACGACCCATTATAGTTGTTAAAAGCGGCATCCGCAATTAGACTGCCATCCCCGGTATCAGTCAGGCCCTGACCGTTTGCGGTACTGCTTTGAAATTCCTTTTGCACCGTTGCCGTCGCACCCAGGTTGGTCGGGCCTCCAATTACTGCATCCTCGGGCGTATTTTCCACCACCAGACGGGAGCCAATCCCGAAACCAGCGGCCAGGGTATTTATTTCAATTGGGTCAATGGTTACTTTACCCTTCCCGATCTGTACCGCGCCGCTGGAGAAAACTCCAGCTGTGCCGTTATTTAAGGTTAATTGTTGAGTCTCCAGAAATGAATCCCCGGCTACACTGTCATGCTGCCGGTAGGTCAGATTGACCTTAACCTCAACCACCTCAGTGGGGTTGGTTTCCGAGTAAGTAATATCTGCTATCTCCATTTTCAGGCTGGCCCCTACATTATGAGTGCCATCCGAATCAGGCAAAGTAGATACAATCTGAGTGGAAGCATCAAAGCCATCAAAAATCGCGTTATCTCCGTCCATGTTTCTCCAATCATTGGGGTTCAGATTATCAATTCGGGTCAGAGTCGAAGTCGTCATGTTGGCAGTGAACTCACCCTCGGGCATCCGGTCATAGGTTAAATCATAATAATTATTCCCCATGAAAAAACTGCGCATATTAGAGTTAACGGCAACATCAACCCCCTGGCTAATTTCAATGGCAACACCATTGTCGTTTCCCGACCAGCATCCGTTTGAATATGCCGCTTCAGTATAGTTGCTCCCAGAAAACAAATATTTATCACCGTATGTACTGTTGGCAATATCCTTAGCCTGCTCCACCAATTGTTCGATTTCAAGCCCGATAGCCGTACGAGACTCCTGCGAGTTGGTTCCGTTCGCACCCCGCAGAGCAAGTTCCCGGGCTCTGTGCATAATAGTAGTCATCTGGGTCATGGCATCGTCGGTAGTATCCATCCAGCTTGTTCCTTCATCGATATTGGCCTGGTATTTTTCCGTCTCCGTAATTTTCCTGCGCATACGTAAATCAGTGATGGTCCCGACCGGGTCATCACTGGGCTTCGAAATTCTTTTCCCAGAAGACATCATTCGCTCATAGACTGAAAGCCGCTCCAAATTAGAGCCCAGGGCTCGATTATACTGGGTTATCATCATCCGATTGGTAATTCGCATGAACATCGCCTCCCCTCGGGGTTGTATTTATCAACGGTCTTAATCCCGTTTAAGTAATCAAACCAAGGCCGTCATAATTGTTTCATTCCGAACCCGGTATCATTACAGCCCCACCGTCCCCATCCGGTTAATAATAGTCTCCAGGGCCTGGTCGATGGTAGTCATATAACGAGCAGCCGCATTATACGCCTGCTCAAACTTAATCATGTTGGTCATTTCTTCATCCAGAGAGACCCCGCTTACCGATTGTCTTTTGGTCTCTATCTGATTCACCAGAGTCTCTTCATTACTAATCATTCGTTCTGCTTGTTGAGTAATAACACCGTTCTGCGATACAGTGGTTGACCAGTAATCATCCATGGTGTAACCGCCCAGGCCAGTCACTGTCGCTTGCTTAATCCGTGCCATGCTCAACGCGTTTCCCCCATCACCACTATTGATACGATTGCCGTAACTATCATGGGTGGCACTTTTGGCAGCGGCGATATAATCCACACTCTTTTTTATCTCATCACTAAGTTCAATATTGTCCGCCCATTCAAAATCGGAGGAAACATCTCCATAAGCCTTGAAGAAGTCCACGTTGGTATCGTTGGGGTAGGTGTTAAGGTTATAACCTTTGCGGTGCTGTTTATTCATTTCCTCCACTATATTTTTAGCCAGGGTATTTAACCTATCCATTATCGTCGGGACAATACCAGTATAAGGATCCACAATCTCCTGGGAAAAAACTTCTCTGTCAGTTTTGCCGGTGCGGTTAACCAAAAATGCCTCCGCATCCTTCAACTGTTCTTCACTGAAAGTCACCTCAAAGCTGTCGTTACGCATAACCTCACCGGTAACCTCATCTAATGCGAAGCTCCCCAGGTTAAGCCGGCGATTTTCTAAAACACCATCGTCAAACCAGTACTGCAATTCATTAGTACGGCTGGAACTGGTGGTATCCATATTGGTTAATAACAATCCGTCATTACTATTTGTCCCCGCCGTTCGCTCAGCGGTCAACCCCAGAACCAATTTGTCGCCCTTGCTAAAAGCCGCGCTACCGTTGGTCAGGGCGGTTAGGCTTAAATCAAGGGATTCTGCACCACCGTCACCATCAAGATCCAGGCCAGAAAGCACCATATCGCCTCCGGCACCCCAATTGGTGACGTTTATGGTCCCCGTATTAACATAATGGCTCCCAGTGCGATCAATGGTATCGGTTGTATAACGGACTACCAGATTGTTGGCATCATCCTTGCTGACAACTTCGAGCAGTATTTGACCGTTTAAATCATTTCGGCTGGTGGTTGAAGTCATTCCGGTTTCCGGGACCAAATTCCCGCTGTATTGACTGTATTCGTACAACCGGTTCACCTGGGAAGCAGAGGCGGCGTCATCATCTGCCGTCTGAGTCTTAATGCTTTTATTCAGAATGGAGTCTTCAAAATAATCGGCTACCCTGGTGATATTCGTTTCATGGGTATCCCAAAACAGGTTATTGATACCCCGAGCTTCTAATAGGCCCTGCAACTCACCGTTGCCAACGCTTACTTCCAGGTTGGGGCTGTCCTGCCACACCACTCGATTCATTCCGTTGGCATCCTGGGAAGCCTCAAGTTTGGCGTAAAATTGACCATAGACCAGGGATCTCCCGCCTACTACCACGGTTATGGAATTGGCCTTTTCGGAGATCACATCAATATCAACTATCTTGGACATCTTGTCCAGCAAAAGGTCACGACGATCCAAAAGGTCATTAGGCTTTTGCCCGGTTATACTTACCTCCTGGATCTGCTTGTTTAAAACCGCTATCTGGCTAGCCAGGTCGTTAACCTCATCGACCTTAATCTTAACCGTACTGTTAAGGTCAGCCTGTAACTCCTTGGCTTGCTGGTAGAGATGATGAAAGGTATCACAGAGATCGTTTGCGCTTTCATATACTGTCCCTCTAACGCTTTCTGTTTCCGGGTGCTGGCTGAGGTCCTCCAGACTGGACCAGAAACTGTTAAGAACTGTCCCCAGACTGTTATTAGTTGGTTCGTTCAGGATGCCTTCCACCTTATCCAGGGCATCCTTTTTAGTGCTCCACAAGCCCAGGTTTTTGTTCTCGTTGCGAAACTGTAAATCATAAAAATTATCGCGCAAACGCCTGATTTCAGTAACTTCGACGCCAGTGCCGAACTGGCCTAAAGAGACATGATACATCTGAGGGGCACTGAAAGGACTGGTAGTCTTTAGTACCGCTTCCTGGCGGGTATAGCCCTCGGTATTGGCATTGGCTACATTATGACCGGTTACATCCAGGGCATACTGGTTGGCCAGAACGGCTCTCTTGCCCAGTTCCAAACTCATGAAAGTAGATCTCATGCGATCTCCTCCAAATCATAATTGAACTAGAATTAGATAGCCATCCCTGGCTCCAGCAAACGATTGCTGTTTGCTGTTCCTATTAAATTTAGATCTTTTTATCCAGCAAACCTCGCGGTCGGGAGGCTTGGTTGACCATCCCCTGCGAGGAATAGGTTACATCATGGAATACTGAAAATATGCCTTCCATAGTTCTGGTAAAAGCTAAAGCATCATTAATTATTTCATCGTTTTGTTCATTGATTTCCCTTAGCAATTTCAAGCTCGGTACCAAATTGTTAACTTTCTCCTTTAAAGCATTGGCCCACTTTCCGTCAAACCGTTCGATTCTAGCTATGATATTGCTGGCGGTCGTTTCTTCACGGTTCATTTCCAGCAGATCAGCAATCAGGTTCTGGTCCTGGTAGCGGCGCTTCTCAACCTTTTCTAATTGGAATACCAGAGCATTCTCACGCCTGACGACTGCATCCAGTTCATTCAAGTCTCCAGAGATAACGACCTGCCTCTTTTGTTGAGCCAGGTCCATCATTCTTCCGATAATATCCGATTCAATTGTCAGATTTTGAAGCAAGTCGGTCAATACCCGTTCCATGGCATCACCTTTAAACCAATATATCGGTCAATATATCAGACAATATTTTTTCAGCCACCTCTTCATTGTTTACCGTGTAGGTACCCGCTGCGATGGCTTCTTTCAATTCGTCAGTTTTACCACTCCTGGGCTCCTCCACTTGTTTGTAGGCGGTAATGAGCTTTTGTTTAAATTTACCCTCACCGGAAATCAAAACCTCATCAGCCTTTCTGGCTTGACCTGCCACCTCTTTTTTGGGCATAGTCTTTTCTGTTTTCAACTGTTGACCGTAGACCTTGAGAAGATTCTGAACCTGGCCGTTAATTATCATGGGTATCCCCTGCCTTAAAGGTATTGGTTTCTAAGATATTAATCGCCTAATTGACCCTAAATATTAATTCCGATATTTTGGCTTCTAGCTAAAACTGCTTCTATTTACTCTTGATTTCTCCCGCAAGCGGGGCTATCAATATTTGTTCCGTTTCTTACGTAAATCTGCATCCATTATAAACATCTTTTCTCGATCGCGATCCTTTGAAGGAGGCTCTGGGGCTGAATTTCTCTCTGAACTGCCAATAGTCTGTCTGACTTGCCGGTCTAATTCGTAAGCGCACTCCTTGCAAAAACGTCCTTCGTCAACCTCTTTGCCGCAGCGTTCACACCTCAACATCGCACTGGCTTTGATACCATTTGATACCAGCCTTCCCTCCCGAAGATAGTGAAGGATCTTTTCCTCGTCTACCCCGGTAGCTTCCGCAGTATCAAAAATAGTGGCACCCGGGTGATCCCGCACATAAGTCCTTACCATTTTAAAAACTACTTCTTCTTGATCTATACATGCGGGACAAAGATTAACCCCCAGATATGTAAACAGTCTGTCACACTGCGGACAATTTCTCAACTCTCCCATTGAATAATCGCCTCCCGCCTAGTATCCCTTGCCCGACGCCCAAGTTATTACCGAAACCTTTTTAGCCTCCGCCTCTAACAGGATTCGAGTACATTCCCGGGTGGTGGAACCAGTAGTATATACATCGTCGACCAGCAGAATTTCTTTACCCCTGATCTTGGTTTCTAAGCCATCCTTGACCACAAATGCATCTTTTAGATTGGTTTCCCGTTCCTGCCGGGAGAGCTCCTTTTGTGAAGAGGTCTCTTTTACCCTAACAAGAATTTCATTTGCTGGTACCTTTAGATTACCGCTTATTCGTGTCGCTAGTAAAGCAGATTGATTAAAACCACGCAAAGACATACTATTCTCGCTGGAGGGAACCGGGACAATTAGGTCCAGGGGGCCAAATTCGGGGGTCGCAATAATCACTTCGGACATCATTCGGGCCATCTTCACCGCCAGACCTTTGCGCCGCAAAAACTTATACATCATGGTTACCTTGCGGAAGTCACCGCTATAAGGGCCAACGGAACGAGCAATAAAAAACGGGGGGTCTTCATCTTCACAATCAATACAAAGGCTTCCCCCGCTATTTAAATACTTGCCGCACTTTTGGCATACAACTAATTCCTGTCGCTGTATCTGTAAACTTTTTTCGCATTCCGGGCACCAGGGCCTGTGACTCCAATGAAATCCTGGTTTCTGGCATAGACAACATGAATTCTGCGGGAAGATGATATCCAGTAGCAAATCAATCAAAGACTATCACCTTCAGAATTTAACTGTATTCTTTTTAGGTTTCGCTTGATCAAGGAAACCTCTTTTATGTGCTTCTTCGTTAAGCAACTTGATCTTCCGAATAGCACTTTCAATATCACGGGTAACTTTGGTTGTGACAAACCACACCTTACCATTCGGGTAAGCATCTGACCAGCCTATTCGGCTGGCAAGCTGTATTAAGCAGCCCTCATCAAAAATTTCATTATCAGCTCCTACAACTATCACGTGAGAATTTGGAGCCCGATCACCGCGGCTGGTAAGGCTGGTAGTAACCAATATATTATGATCACCGCGGAAATAGGCTGCTACTGTTCGATCCCGGTTAGGATCCCGTGAACTGGTATAAACAACTGGCTTTTCCTTTAGTACAGGCCAGTTGAGACCTTTAAGCCTTTCCTCCAACCACGGGCCAATAATCTGAGAATAATTGGAATCTGGAACTATTATCAGAATCGGTGCCTGGTCCTCTTCCAGGCTCTCCCGCACCAATTGGAAAATAGTTTCTGATACTTTATTATCAGCGATCAACTGACTCTCAGCCACAACCTTAGGAACTGAGAGCGGGTAACCATGATGGCGTACCGGTATCATTACCAGTTTGACTTCACCCCTTTGAACCCGGGAATAAACACTGGGTGCCGGAGTTGGAGTAAGATATATCAGTTTGCCATCATTTTTCTTTGCTCTTCGCAAAGCGTTAATCAAAATCGGGTTGGCTCGATAAGGGAAGGCATCACTCTCATCTAATATAACCAGGTCAAAATTTTTATAATACTTCATGGCCTGATGGGCTGAAGCCAGGATAATGTCACTTCCCCGCCGATGAGAACGCGCCTTGCCATAACGGGTATCTACATTAACGCCTGGAAAAGCTCTTTCTAAACGAAGAACCAGATCCTCCAGGATATCCTTACGGGGTACTCCAAACAATACTCGACCACCCCGTTTTAAAACCTCACGCACCGCACCAAAAACAACCTCAGGACGACCAGCGCCGCAAGCCTCCCAGGTTAAACACTCTGATAAACTGTCTTTTCTGACAAACCTGGCCAGGCTCTCGAAAGCTTCGTATTGAGCCAGGCTAAAAGTAATATCAAGGTTTAGTCTTACACTGCGCACAAAATTCTCATCAGGTCTGGTACGGGCCGGAATGGCGTATAAGGCATCGCAAGGCTTTGATTCGCCCAGCATCAAACATTCCTGGCAATAATAACATTCCTTTTTACCCTTTTCACAATATACTTTAACAACCTTGTACTGGTGTCCACAGCGATTACAGGTCCTTCCTTGAGGGGAAAAGCTTACTGATGGAACCCTCACCACTTGCCCCTTAAGGGTCAAAAGATGCAGAATTACTTCCAGGTCCTCAATCATTAGATTGGACTCTTTAAGTCTGCGGGTAATCTCGTGTAAATACAAAATGTGACCCTGAAGGATTGACTCCAATATGTCCTCGTTATGGTGGAGAGTAAAATAATCTATATTCACCCCGGCACTATTGGTTATAATAGGCTCACTGACCATTACATAATCTTCACCGAACCGTGCCAGTTCTTTCTTAACCTGACGGTATTTCTTACGAAGAATCGATTGAATAAAAAAAGACTTTTTATAAAGGGGTACTTTTAGATACTCTCGATATGGCTTACCGATTCGTTCCTGGGAAGATGAAACCACATTCATAAGATACTCGCTTAAGGCCAATGGCAATGGAGGGGACAGGTAGGCCATATGCTCGTATTCTTCCTGGTTGCGAAGAAAAGATAAGTCAATATGCGGATTGGCAGAAATACCTATTCTATATTTGTGCCTGTTCCAAGTCAAATACAGAATGTATCTCTTGCAAGGCATACTTATCTCCCCCCCTAATACTATTTTTATCCCGACGACATAAAAAGTCAATTATTCTTGGCTTAAAGCATGGGTGAATTTATGCACAATTCCTGGGCAAAAACCATGTGCTACTAGTGAAAAGCAATGTGTCGGAATATGGTGTTATGTGGAGAGCCCCACAAAAAAATCTTTTATCAATATATTGTATCGGGTTTAACATATCAATGGATTATACTGGATGGCGGTTCCACATAATTCTATAACAGCCTAATTATATCTCCGGGCTGGATACCAATTTCCAGAGCCGCACCGGCTGGCAATTCCACAACCACTTCGGAATTACGCACCCAGGAGGTCATCCTCCAGGGTTTTAGTCCATCAATTACTTTTAATACCTGGTTTCCGCTATCCAGAAAAATTATATCGATAGGAAAGCGCATAAAAAAGGTGTGAACTGAGGAGCAGGGTTTTATGAGTAGAGCCTGGTCTGGCTTTGGCGGCTGGCCCATCAATCCAAGAAACCTTTTCCAGAAGGTTCGGGCTTCGTTAATTTCAAAACCGGTTCTAAGATCAATATCCATAACAAGCTCTCCTCTTGATAAGATAGGAGTTAATGAAGGAATTTATTTGAATATGTCCATTATCTGAATCGCCGCCGGTCCCAGCAACACCACAAAAATAGCTGGAAAAATAAAAAATAAAAGGGGGAAAAGTATTTTAACCGGAGCTTTCTGGGCCTTTTCTTCCGCCCTTTGACGACGTTTATCCCGTACTTGGTCGGCCTGAACCCTTAGAACGTTTGCAATACTAACCCCCAGTTGATCAGCCTGAACCATACCGCCGACAAAAGTTGATACATCATCCACCTCAATTCTATCTGCCATGTCTTTCAGGGCCTCCCGACGGGGCTTTCCAATTTTAATTTCATATAAAACCTTTTGAAACTCCATACCCAGTGGGCCTTTGTTTTTTTCTACCACCTTTTGCACCGCAGCATCAAAACCCAGGCCGGCTTCAACACTGACACTCAGCATATCTAAAATATCAGGCAGGCTGCGTATTATCTTATCCTGGCGCGATGACTGGCAATTCTTGAGAAATAAATCCGGTAACAAATACCCGGTCAGGCCCAGAACAAGAATAAGCGGTATGGATCTAAAAGCCATTCCCAACAACAGCATAATGCTAAGGCTGATATATTTTAATACCACGAAACCTTCAGCATCCAATCCATAAGGCTCTCCGGCTACAATTAACTTCTGTTGCAGCTTGGACTTTCTTTCCGGGCTTATCAGTTCCCTGGCCCAACCCGTTGTTTTTTCCCATACCGGCCGGAAAAGTCTCCTCCCCAGTGGATCGTTTAATTCCTCAAAAACATAACTGGTACCAGTGCTACCAGTTAGTTTTTCCAGTCGGTCCATCACAACCGTTTTTTCCCGGTATAATAACCCTCCCATTCCCATGCATAAAGCTAGAGCTGCAAAGAAAACCAGCCCTACCACCAGATTTTCCATACCATCACCGCCTCAATACTCGATTTCTACCATTTTCTTTATAACCAGAACCCCAATTAATTCTGAGGTAAAAGCAATCCCCAGCATAAGATATCCGATAGAACTATGCAGAAGCGTTCCCATATAGGTTGGGTTCACAATTAACAAGAGAAACAACAAAGCTACTGGCAGTAATCCTATAATTAAACCGCTGGTCCTACCTTGAGCAGTCAAGGTTTTTATTTCCCGTTTAATACGTGCCCTTTCCCGAATTGTCCGGGAAATGTTGTCCAATATCTGGGCCAAATTTCCGCCTACCTGGCGCTGAATCAAAACCGCGCTGACCATCATCTCCAGATCATCACTACCGACTCGCCGGACCATATTCTCCATCGCTTCTTCGGTTCCCACCCCCAGGTTCATTTCCCGTAAAGTCCACTCAAACTCAGCCGAAATTGGCGGAGGCAATTCCCGCCGCACTGTATCCATGGCTTGTTGAAAACTAAACCCGGCCCGCAGGGCATTGGCCATTATCACCAGAGCGTCACCCAACTGTTGATTTAAAGCCTGGCGGCGATTGTCCACCTTGGACTTTAAATATAGCTTTGGTCCAATAGCTCCCAGACAGGCTACCAAAATCGTTAATCCCCAGTTAAAAGTAATAATCCAGGATAATACCGGCAGCACCGCCACTAGCCCCGCCCAAATAGTAAGATACTCTTCACCGCGTAAGGGGATCCCTGCCTGCAGTAGTTCCACCTGGATGGTTTCCGCATATGATTGGGAGGCAAAAACTCGGGAAAACCGGGTTAAGATCTCCAATATATTGATATGACGTTTTTCGCCATCGTCCTTTGTCTCGCCGGCATACACCTTCAGCCTATCCTGAACCTCATTCCCCCGTCTAAAGGATAGAACCAGCGCCGCCAGAAAAAACATTATTGTACAGAGGAAAACCAATGCCAGCATAAGATCCATATCTCTCACCTCCTAAATCCAACCTGAATCGCCAGGCTCCAGCCTGGCTGCCACAGGGGTGAAAAGTAAAACGTGAGACGTAAAAGGTAAGACGCAAGGGCATCCACGTTTAACGTTTCACGTTTCACCCTTAACCTTCCTCTCCCGCTAACTTCCGGGATCGAAAAGGTCGCTTGACAGGTTGATGCCTGCGGCGGTTATCTTCTCCAATACTTTGGGCCGGACGCCAGTGGCTCGATGGTGACCCTGTACATAGCCTCTGGAGTCTACCCCAGTTTGGTCGTGGGTAAAGATGTCCTGAAGAACCACCACATCACCTTCCATTCCAAGCACTTCGGTGATATGCGTTATTTTACGGGTTCCATCGCGAAGTCTTCCCTGGTGAACGATTATATCCAGGGCTGAAGATATTTGCTCCCTGATGGCTTTGACTGGAATCTCCATACCGGCCATTAATACCATAGTCTCCAAGCGGGAAATCATATCCCGGGGAGAATTTGAGTGTCCGGTGGTTATTGAGCCGTCGTGCCCGGTATTCATCGCCTGTAGCATATCCAGCGCTTCCCCTCCTCTGACCTCCCCAACAACAATACGATCAGGCCTCATTCGAAGGGCATTCCGAACCAGATCGCGTATTGTTACGGCTCCGCGGCCTTCTATATTTGGAGGCCTGGTTTCCAGACTGACTACGTGTTCCTGATTAAGTCTGAGTTCGGCCGCATCCTCAATCGTCACAATGCGTTCATCGTTGGGAATAAAGGACGATAATACATTAAGGGTACTGGTTTTGCCAGCCCCCGTACCTCCAGATACGATAACATTAAGTCTCCCTTTGACACTTGCTTCAATGAACCGAGCCATGGCCGGGGTCAGGGTTCCCAAACGGATTAGATCCTGAATTGTTAACGGAGTGGAGGCGAATTTACGGATAGTTATGGTCGGCCCGTTCAAAGCCAGAGGTGGAATAATGGCATTTACCCGCGAACCGTCTGGCAGTCGGGCATCTACCATAGGCATGCTCTCATCCAATCGCCGCCCCAGGGGGGAAATAATTTTTTCGATAACATGAAGAACATGCTCGTCATTACGGAATTGTACATCAGTGCTTACGATTTTGCCGTTCTTTTCAACGTAAACGTTATAGGGCCCGTTAACCATTATTTCAGATATTTCTTCTTGATCCAGGAAAGGCGTTATTGGGCCATATCCCAGTATTTCATCCATAACCTGCTGAATAATGATTTCGCGGTCGGCTTTGCTAATAAAACCGGCTTCTCTTTCGAGGTAGGTCCGGCTTACGTTCTGAATCTCCTCTCGTACCCGGGCTTCATCCACTTCCGACGAACCTTCGTTCATTGCCTTGAACTCGTTATCCATCTCCTTGATGACTTCCCGGTGTATAGCGTGACTGACTTCCTGCAGCTGGGATCGCTGTTTTTTCTCCAGATTTTCCGGGGAAGCGGTCAGGGGTCCCCGTTCAACTTCCATTCGTTTCAAAAGTGACACCGGGAATCACTCACCTTTCCATGGCTAGTCCTCTAACTCCCCGGGAAAAGAATCCCCGGGCTTTGGACGTTTTCTCCTGTTTCTCTTCCCCTAAAGATACCAGGGGAAGAAGGTTATGCACACTACGGGCCATAGTCGAATTGGGTTCCACCAAAATGAAGGGAAGCCCCCGATTCATCGAGGTAACAACCAGACGAGCATCGCTTGGAAAAGTTGCAGCGATCCCTAATTCTAAAGCCCGCTCCACATCCTCAGTTTCCACCCCATACCCGGTGGCGCTGCGATTAAGTATCAGTTTGACCTTCGCCTGCAAAGATAGGTGCTTTAAAACATCCAACGCCCTTTTGTTATTTTTCAGTGCCGGCAGATCCGGCGTAGTAACCATAAATATACAATCCGCCATGTCGAGGGCAACCAGGGTAACATCATTAAAAAAGGAAGCTGTATCGACCACCACATAGTCGTAACTGCCGATTAAAGCTTTTAACAATCGTGCCACATTATCTTCATTAACCGTTTCGGCCAGTTCCGGCTTATTAGGAGCCGACAAAATCTTAACCCCATTTCTTTCGCAAAGGTAAGTCTCCAGAAGCTCCATGTCCAGCTCAGTTTTTTCCTGTACCAATTCGGCTATGGTTCGCTTGGGGTATATATTCATCATTACTGATACATCGCCGGCTTGCAGATCAAGGTCAACCAGAGCCACCCTTTCCCGGCTTTTATGAGAAAGGGCTATAGCAAGATTGACTGCTATGGAGGTTTTTCCAACTCCCCCTTTGGTTCCGAATACCGTTATTAGTTGAGGCTGGTGCTTTTTCACCTCGGAGGGGCCTGGAACTGCAACATTTACCTTGCGTTTACGTTCGAGTTCAACTACCCTTTTAATGGTTGAAGTTAACTCATCGGCCGTAAATGGCTTGGTAATATACTCTTTAGCCCCGGCCATCATCGCCTTTTTCATATATTCCTGTTCCCCTTGGACAGAAATAATGATAACCGCGACCTGTGGAAAGTGGACGGAAAGCAGCTCGGTCGCTCTAATTCCATCCATTATCGGCATATTAACATCCATTAAAACCACATCTGGATTAGTAACCCGAACCAGTTCCAGAGCTTCGTCGCCGTTACCGGCTTCGCCTACAACCTTGATATTTTTTTCCAGTTCCAACAACATGCGCACATTTTCTCTGGTCTGACTGATATCGTCAGTAATTACTACCCGTATATCCTGCATTTTAATCCCTCCCAGGTCGTCAAGCTTATTTGACCGCAGGCATCTGTTTCAGATCAAATGGAGGCAATGATTGGCTGTCATGTTCCGCCGGAGGCCTCAACATAAGTCTAATTACACCCCGCTCTGTGGCCATAGTTAATACCTGGCCCTGGCGAGGATCCACCGCCAGAGTAACTGTCTTTTTACTTACTGCATTTTTGCTGTCTCCTTTGGAATCCGGGACCCCGTTCAAGCTAGAACCAGTAGCAAGCACCTGTAAATTCTGCAGAGCCAGGACGGTACAGGTTTTCGTTTGCTGCTGGTCTACTGGGACATCTATAGTCACCAGTACATCAACCCGGTCATTCGGGCGTATAAAGCCGGATACCCCGGTTATATCATCCACTTCGACAGAGATGGCTCTCTTTCCGGCTGGTACGGTATACGCCATTTCTTGTTTCCGGTTATTATCATTTAATATCCTATCGCGTATAACCTGCTCATTAGCAGTAATATTGCTTATTGCCACCTTGCCTATAACCTGCTCACGTTCGCGATAAGTTCTGGCATGAACGTATTCGCTTGGGACTTTTTTAGTTGTCACATCGTCCGGACCAATAGTACTATCCTGTTGAATATCCCGGCTGGCTATTACCACCTTCTGCAGATTATCCGGTTCATACTTGTGCCGCAACTGCTGCAGGTATTGGTAAAAAAGTACCGTGGCCACAGTTGCAAATAGTAGAGCCAAAATCCATACTTTTTTCTGGGTTTTCATATAAGCTCCCCCTACTCAACCATCATAGTGCAGGATGTCGTCAACGGAAACGGATTGGGAAGTACGTCACTTATAATAGGGGCTACTATATTAACTGAATAATTCAGAGTCACTTCTATCGCAGTTCCCCGGGTCCGTTCTGATTGACCGGGGGAGATATTTACTACCAGTACATCATCATTCAGGACTGGATTCTCAGTAAACACATTGTTAGTGATTTGAGCGTCGGTTTTCCCCAAACACCCGTAACGCGCCGCATCGCGGGCTAGATTCTCCATTATTAGATAGCTTCCTAATACTCGTCCGAACTCTACCATGCCAAATATCAGCATGAGCAGGATCGGTAGTACGAGAGCCATTTCCACCAGGGACTGTCCTCTATTATTTTTTATAAAAGACATTTATATCACCAGCTTCTCCAGTAGGCCAGCAAAGCCCCCAGGACTATAGCCAGCCCGTAAGGGAAATAAACACTGAATTCCTCTTTTTTAGCACTGTTAAGAGCAATATCACCTTTTCTAAGAGTCATCGCCAGTAGAGCTCCCCGTCCCAGCCGTGATAACGTGGATTTAACCTGACCTTCCTTCATGAGGAATATCATGGCCACGACTCCACCCACCAGAGCCATCCAGATGAAAGTATTAAAAACAAATTGGGTGCCCATAAAAGCCCCAATCATACCCAACAGTTTTACATCACCAGCCCCCATGCCTCCCAGGAAAAATGGGATAGCCAACAATAGTATTCCGATTCCCAGTCCCTGAAGAGAAAAAAAAAGGCCTACCATCCCCGACTGATAAAAGTGCCAACCCAGAGCAGCCAACATACCAATCCCCACTAAGAAGTTGGGAATTTTTCTATACCTCAAATCGGTGTAAACCGCCCCTAAAAGCAGCCCCCCCAAGATCAGATTAAAGTAATTCGGAGACAACGCCATAATTTCTCACCTTCCTCATGCCGGTTTCCAGGGGCAGGGGTCTCAACGAAACCACAGCCTCCTCTCAATCTTTTTATCTTGCCATTGGACTGCCAATAATTGAGCCCTGCCCAACCTGGCTACCGACTTGTTGTTGCTGGCTCTAAATTAACTGGGAATAGAACGCGAATGTATCTTGGTAAAACTAAACCCTACTCACTTGAGTAGGGTTTATACCGTTTTTAATCATCCTGCCTGATTTAAACTCCACCTGGCAGTGCATCTCTGACCGTGGCAAAAACCCCGTTAAGTCTGCCGCCGATAGCGGTTACAGCTACAATGACAGCTACTGCGATTAATGCCAGTATGAGACCGTATTCTGCCATACCCTGACCTTGTTCCTCAGTTACTAATCTCTTTATACTTTTCAACATATCGACACCTCCTCTTAATATTACCGTCAAAACATGTTGGTTTCTGGGCCATAACAGCAGAGCATCAACCTCCCCCCGGAAAGGCATCCCGGACAGCTTGATAAACCCCGTTAAGCCTTAAACCGATAGCACCCAAGGCCGTTACCACAACGATGGCAATAAAGGTTAAGATTAATCCGTATTCTGCCATGCCCTGACCATTTTGTTCCGCAACCAATCGTCCTAAAACCTCTACCGTTTTCAACACCCCCGAAGTTTTATTAAGGCATCAGGTGCTTCTGGTTATATAATAATCTGGTCAAGCCATAATAAGAATCGGCCACCGGCCTTATTTTAACCGGGGTAGATGGCCCGGACCCATTCAGGCTAATGGTCCTAATTTGTCAGATTAATCGTAGTATTACACAGGGATATACCGGGGTTGTTGACCAAAAGGCGTTCAATGGTCATCGAACGATTGTAGTCAGAATAATCGTCCAGAAGAATAAGGTAGGCCCCCTCGGGAAGATCTTTCATGAAGCGCTTGATTGCATGTTCCGGGCAGGGTCCGGATTGGGAAACATCCAGGGTAATTATGGCTCCTGCCTCCACCCCCCTGGTTCCGGGGCCCTTCGCCACCATCCAGAACATAAAGAGGCAGATAAGTAATACAATGCCCTTAATAATTATGAGCATAGTAAAACCTCCCCGGGGCGTTCTGTTAATAGTATATGCCCGGAGAGGAATAGGTGTTATTATCTCTATTTTTCCTTAACTATTCCGTTTCTTATAGCGTACACTGCAGCCTGAGTTCTATCTTTTACTGCAAGTTTACGAAATATATTGGTAAGATGATTCTTAACTGTTTTTTCACTGATAAACAGGCAATCGGCCATTTCCTTGTTCGAATTGCCATCCACCAGCAGATTAAGAATATCCTTCTCTCTTCTGGTTAACCGGGCATCGTTTCGCCTGGCTTCCGAGGTTAATTCCTTCACTACCTGGTTGGCAACCCGGGGGTGAATAAAAACACTCCCCTCCATCACCTTATGTATGGTATTAACCAGTTCATGGCCCGCCACATCTTTCAGCACGTAAGCGGAAACACCAGCCTTAACCATCTCCACAACCTGCTCGTCTTCATAAACCGTTAAGGCTATCACTTTGATATTCGCCATTTCTCTTTTTATAATCCGGGTAGCTGTTATACCGTCAACTCCCGGCATGTTAATGTCCATCAATACCGCCTGGGGTTTAAGTTTACGCGCCAGGTTTATTGCGCCCTGACCATCACCAACCTCTCCCACCACCTGAATATCATCTTCAGCCTCAAGTAGTTTCCTCAGGCCCTCCCTTACCAGGGCATGATCATCGGCGATTAGTACTGTTGTCACGGCTTATCTCCTTCCTGTACAAGTGGCAGATGTATGATTACCGAGGTTCCTCGCCCAGGTTTTGATTTAATAGTGAACTCCCCCCCTAATAGACTTACTCTTTCTTTCATCCCCATCAACCCATAGCTGGCGTTCCCATTTTTTATAATTGCGGTATCGAACCCGCACCCCCGGTCCTTTATAACCGAGGTAATATGATTTTCAGCGATTTCCAATTTGACCGTAACACTACTGGTTTGACCATGTTTACGAGTATTATTAACGGCTTCCTGTACCATACGAAACAGGGCTACTTCAACGGGCAAAGGCAATCTGCGTTCCTCACCAAAAAAAAGAAATTCGGTTTCAAAATTGTATTTATCCTGATAATCAACCAGATATCTTTTCAGTGCCGGAACCAGTCCCAGGTCATCAAGGGCCATGGGCCGAAGATCAAAGATAACCCTTCGAACATCGGCGATGTTTTCCCTTATAAGCTCCCGAAGCACCCCCATTTCTTCACGGGCCCGCACCTGATCCCTGTCCCACAGTTTCTCAATCAGTTCAATTCTCATCACCAGATTAGCCAGTCCCTGAGCTGGACCATCGTGTAATTCCCGGGCTATCTTCCTTCTCTCTTCTTCCTGGGCTTGAGCCAGCCACATTCCTAGCCTCTGGTGCTTATTAGCCTTTTCCAATTTGATGCTGAAAGCCTCCATATTTCCTTTCAGCATCCGTAAAACCATGTTAACCTTTTCAACCAGGCCTTCAGCCCGGTTGAATACTACCTCCATACGCTTTAGGCTGCGCTCCAGTTCATCACGCCGTACGAGCATCTGCTTTTCCTTCTCGCGCAGAACCGAAACCTTGACCTGCAATTCACGGGCCTCATCGTAAGCAGTCTTTATATCTTCTTCATCAAAAGCGTAAAAATTCCTGCTAACCTCCATAAGACGTATACGGGCTGATTTCTCTTCCTTCTCGTAACAATCTACCTGGGATATAATACTGGTGGTTTCATTCTTAATTTCCCAAGTTTCTGCAGCCAGGCGTTCATACTCCTTGCGGGCGTCATTCGCTATCTCGTAAATCTCTTGGCGTCCCCGTTCCACTGTATAGACAATGGACTCAAAAACCTTCTCCAGTTCAGCTAAGCCGAGATTATCAGGAAAATCAGAAGCATCATACTGATCCATGTTTAAACCGCCTTTATTACTACAAAATCCTGTCTTTAGATATATCGTAATATGGTGTGGGTTTATTTATTCTTTTTAGTACTGACAGCCTGAACTTTCACAAAAATTAGTACCAAAGGCAGACTACGCCCTGGATGTGTATTTTAATGAAACAAGAAAGTGAATAGACTAATCAGGTTGGTGTAGGATAATAAGGAATACGGTAAGTTTTATAATCCTATGGCTCCCCTTATTTCCGCTTGAATGGCCTGAATTATCTCGATATTTTCAGCTTCAACATAGATCCTTATCAGGGGTTCGGTTCCGGAAGCCCTGATTAATGCCCAGGATCCATTTTCCAGCAGAAGCTTCTTGCCTTCCATTTCCGAAACCTTTTCGACCATAAGACCATTTACCTGACGGGGACGATAGTCTTTTAAACTAAGCATTACTTTGTCCCGTTCGGCGGCTTCGTATCTGACATCCAGGCGATCGCTCTCAACTTCACCAAATCGGGAAGCAAACTCCTGGTATATTTCCGGAATTGGTTTTTCCGCGTGGGCTGCCATCTCAGCCACCAGCAAGCAGGCTAAAATACCATCTTTCTCAGGAACATGTCCCAGGATGGTCATACCACCGCTTTCCTCTCCACCCAGTATGCAGCCTCTTTCCCGCATACATTGCCCTATGTATTTAAACCCAACCGGCGTCTCAATTACCCCCAGACCATATGCTGATCCCACCTTGTCCAGCATATGGGTGGTGGCCAGTGTACGCGCAACTGGACCGCGAAAGTCCCTGGTTTTCAGCAAATGCCATAGCAATAGGTATAAAACCCGATTCGGAGTTATAAAAATTCCGTTATTATCAACGACCCCAAAACGATCCGCATCTCCATCGAGTGCTAAGCCAAGGATTGCTCCATTCTTCACAACCTCTTTCTTAAGATCCATCAATATATGGTCAGTTGGTTCTGGCATACTGCCCCCAAACAATGGATCTCTTCGGTCGTTTATGACCTCTACCTTGCAGCCGGTATCACCTAAAATGCTTTCCAGATATCCGGTTCCGGCTCCGTACATGGGATCAACAATAACCGATATATTCTTTTCCTTAAGAATGTTGGTATTCACTACAGTTTTAATATGCTCCAGGTACTTATCCCTTATATCCAATTCCTCAATTAGATTAAGCTTTCGGGCTTCGGACAGGGATAATTCGTATATTCTGGCGCCCCCGGCCACCCTTTGTACCTCATGCTCTATCTCGGTTGTTTCTTCCGGCAGGGCGGGACCGGCATATTCCGGGATAAACTTTAGCCCATTATACTCTGGGGGGTTATGGCTGGCGGTAATCATAACTGCTCCCCCGGCATTTCGAGCACGGACTGCGTAAGCTACTACTGGAGTTGGCAAAGCCGCCCCCGGCAGGAATACTTTTATTCCGTTGCCAGCCATGACACAGCAAACCGCCTCGGCAAATTCGCGGCTTAAGAACCGATGGTCATAGCCGAGGACCACTCCTCTTTTAGCCAGGGAGTGGTTGTTTAAATAATGAGCCATCCCCTGTGCCACTATCCGGACATTGGCAAAGGTAAAGTTATCGGCTATAACGTCCCTCCAGCCATCAGTCCCGAATTTAATTGTCCCCATAAAAGCCCTCCTTATCTCCTCCTGAGACTCTTGCCGATTCCAGTGTTTTAGTCAGATATATCAACCATGTTTTCGGTCTTATCATTCCTGTCGTCAATATAAAGGCTCCCATCTACATTCAAACTGGCGTAAACGATCTGACGCGGGGAGTTATAACCCCTCTTTTTCAGTTCGGAAATCAACCATTGCTCGTCCAATTTGTTTTGTTTCAGGTTTTCGTATACCACCATACCGTCAACAATTATTTCTGCGGGGATTCCTTCATAAGATGTGGGTATATTAAGGTCTGCCGGTTGAACTGGTCGTTTCTGAGATTTTAGCAAAACACTCAGTCCGCCGTTGCTTTCCAGAACGGCGAATTCCACATCGGAAATGTTAAACACACTTTTGTCCCGCAGTTGAGTAAGCAAGTTATCCAGATTGTATCGCAGCCGGGCCATGTTGTGTTCCAGAACTCTGCCATTGTGTATTACTACTGTAGGCTCACCTTCAATCAATTTGCGCAATGGGCGGCTCTTCTCGGTGATTAACCCAAACACGTAGGTAGCTCCGGCGAATACCGTTAGAACCCACAGGTGATGCCAGATTCGGTTCTCAATATCCAGGGCCATCGTCCCGGCTATGGAACCCAGAGTAATGCCGGCAATGTAATCATAGAAGGTTAACTGAGACAGTTGCTCCTTGTTAAGTATCCGAGCGTAAACCAGAACCGCCACAAAGGATAATAGTCCAGTAAGCAGTCCTTTAAGATATATATCCATTTAAACTACCTCCAACTAGACTTTTTCTTAGTCTGCCAGGGTAGTTCGGATTTATTCAAAACTAGTTAGTACTTAACAATGAAGATACTTTCTTACTATGTCTTGAATCCGCAGTGATGCCCGTCCATCACCGTAGGGATTGGTGGCCTTTGCCATCCGGTCGTACTCCTGCGTATCTGATAAAAGCAGAGAAGCGGTTTCTCTCAATAATTGGCGTGAAGTCCCTACCACCTTAACAGTTCCTGCGTCTACAGCTTCCGGCCTTTCAGTCGTATCCCGCAGTACCAGAACCGGTTTCCCTAATGAAGGAGCCTCTTCCTGAAGTCCGCCGGAGTCGGTAAGCACCAGGTGGGAACAGGCCATCAGGTTGGCAAAATCCGCGTATTCTATTGGTTCGGTCAGGATTATCCGCGGATGATTTCCCAGTAATTCAATCGCCAGGTCCCTTACCGCCGGATTCATATGCACGGGAAATACCATCTCCGTATCCGGAAAAGCCTCCAGGATATCAAGAAAACCCAGGTATACCTGGCGCATTTTCTCTCCCAGGTTCTCGCGCCGATGGGTAGTCACCAGAAGTATTCTCTTTGAGAAGTCAACCTTCTCCAGTTCCGGGCCGAAGCGGTGGTTGGGGTTTACCGTCTGCAAGAGGGCGTCTATGACTGTATTGCCGGTTACCCATATCTTATCTTCCGCAACCGACTCGGCAATCAGGTTATCACGGGCCCGGGCGGTGGGAGCGAAATGAAGATCGGTCAGCTGCCCGGTAAGAGTACGGTTAATTTCTTCGGGGAAGGGACTGTATTTATTGTGGGTTCTTAACCCGGCTTCTACATGGCCTACCGGTATTTGCAGGTAATAGGCCGAGAGAGCTCCCAGAAAAGTCGTACTGGTATCTCCATGCACCAGTACCAGGTCAGGTTTTTCTTCAATTAAAACATTTTTAAAGCCCTGCAGGACCCCTACGGCAATATCGAACAAATCCTGCCGGTGTTTCATAATATCCAAATCATATTGCGGCACTATATTAAAAAGTTCTAAAACCTGATCAAGCATCTCCCGGTGCTGTGCGGTAACGCAGACCACCGTTTCCATAGTATCCACTTCTTTTAATACCTTAACCACCGGAGCCATCTTAATAGCCTCCGGTCTAGTTCCAAACACAATAAGAACCTTTTTCATGGGTCAACTCCTAACCTGCAATTCTGTTAACATGATAAACCAGCGAAGCAAAATATGCCAGCGGCCATGAGGGGGGAAATTGCTGACTCACGTCTCACCTTTAACCTTTCACATTTTACGAACCTATAAAGTCGCTGTGAATTGAATGGTGAAATCATTTTGGACGTCCAATTTGACATCGTCCTTAACAGCCTTCGCGGGAATAGACAGGGAGTAGACATGACCTTCCAGAAGTGTTTTTCTCGGAACTACAAACAGGTTATAGCCATCAATGGTTGCTTTCAAGGATACCTTTTTCCCAATAGTAGTATCCATCAGGGTGATTCGGCTGAAACGACTGCCCTTAAAAACCGGTTCATTAAAAGTGATATTCATTACCGGACTGTTGCAGCTTAAACTGCCCCCGTTCTCAGGAACGGAATTGGCCACCCCGGGAGGGTGAGGCGCTTCAGTTGTGAAGCTGCTTATACAATCATGATTCATTACCGATTCGTCGGTTGTCGTTTTAAATGCATTGGCCGGTATATTAAGACTGTAGGTAGTAGTGAATCCCAGCGGTTTGCGTGGCTGCAGGGAAAACGTAGTGCCATCCAGGACCTGGCGGCAAGAAACCTTTTTTCCGTTTCCATCAGTCAGTCTTATTTTGGAATAGCCTTTCCCTTTTTTCAAAACGCAGCTATAGCTGGCAACAATTGAAGTCTTGACTGATATATTCTGACTGCTGTTGTCAGGGACAATACTGGGTGAGTTATCTACTTGAAACGTATCTTCTACCATAGTTCCGCAGCTGGCTCGTACTGTATATGAGCCATCCTGGAATTCCGCAGTAACCGGCAACGCCGCATTAAACTGTCCATTAGCACTGCTTACCAGTTGCCAAACTCTAACCGGCTGATCACTATATATTACAACCATTCCTATATCACAGCCTTCGGCTGGCTGTCCATTCATACTGACCATACCTGTTATATTTACCACGTCACCCGAACGGTAGCATCTGCTTCCATCAGATCGAGCAGCAGAGACAGTCACAGTATAATCGGCGGCCCTGGTCACCGCATACCTGTATAATGAATTATCCAATAATAAAATCTGACCAAGGGCCAAAAGCACGGTTATAACTGAAACTAACAGCGGTTTTATATGTATACGTCTTTTTGTCAAGATCTTCACTACTTTCGCCTATTGTATTCTTATAATAATGTAATTCGACTTTGTCCTATGGAAATCCTCGTCTCAGACTGCCGATTCAACGGTGGTAACTTTTTATTAAAAGTCGCTCTCCATTAGAGAATTGAACATCCTGTTCTGAGCAAATTGAAAAAAATAAGGCGGAAGTATAGCTTCCGCCCTATATATTTTGTTTTAAACCTTATTTTTACCCTAATGCTCTACCACTGTAAAAGTTATCACATAATCGGCGGTCATATTCAGTCTGACATCGTCTTTTACTGCCCCTGCCGGCACCGTGAGGGTATAGGTTCTTCCAGCCACTAGTGCGCTTTTGGGGGTAACAACCAGGTTTGTCTCCAAAACCTTGTTAAGGCTAACCTTCTTAAGGGTAGTGTTGTCTATCAGGGTAATACGGCTGAACTTACTGCCTTTCACCACCGGTTCTGTAAATGACACTGTTATAGTTGGCAAGGTCAAGACTTCTCCGTCATCAGCGGGCGTACTTGATGACACCGCCGGTGGATGCGGAGGTTCGGTGGTAAAGTTGATACTATACTCAGCGGCCAGTGGCTGGTTAGAACTTAGATTCGCAACTGAGCCTGCCGGCAAGACCAGTGTGTACTGAGAACTGAACAAGCCAAGGTATCTCCTGGGATCCACCGTCAAGGTATTGCCCACGATCGTAAGAGTGGATGATACCTTTTTGCCGTTTATATCACTCAGTTTAATCTTAGAAAAATACCTACCCTTTTTCGCCGCCGCACTGAAGGTTATGGTTATAGTTTTGTGAACCGATATATTGTCGGC